>PMKX01000092.1 GCA_003158705.1 Actinomycetota bacterium | reverse complement strand
GCCGGCAGGAAGCGCACGCAGTTGTCGAAGGCGCCGGCGCCCATGAGGATGACCTTGCGCTTGTTGGCCTCGGCGATGAAGGCCTTGGCCTTGGCGGCGTCAGGCTCCTTGGTGCCGGGCTTGACGATCTCGATCGCGTTCATGAGGCCCCTGCCGCGCACCTCGCCGATGCACGGGTAGGTCGCCTGCTTGCCGGTCCAGAACGCGCGCAGCTTCTCGCCTTGGCGCGTGGTGTTGGCCAGCATGCCCTCTTCTTCGATCGCCTTGAACGTGGCGACGCCGGCGGCGCAGGCCACGGCGTTGCCGCCGAACGTGCCGCCCATGGTGCCGGGAGTGACCTTGTCCCAGAACGCCTTCTTGGAGACGATCGCCGACAGCGGCAAGCCGGAGGCGATGCCCTTGGCGACGGTCACCACGTCGGCCTCCACGCCGTTGTGCTCGTGACAGAACCACTTGCCGGTGCGGCCCATGCCGGCTTGCACTTCGTCGATGATCAGCAGGGCGCCGATCTCGTCGCAGACCTTGCGCACTTCGCCGAGGAAGTTGTCCGGCGGCACCACAAAGCCGCCCTCGCCCTGGATGGGCTCGACGATGATGCAAGCCACGTCGTCGGGCATGATCTGCGCCCGCAGGATGCGCCGTATGTCGCTGATGGCGTAGTCGACCGGGTCCTCGCTGGCGGGCGTGCGGTACGGGTACGGGTAGTGCGCGTGGAAGATGCCGCCGACGAGGGGCTCGAAGTGCGCCCGATAGCCGGTCTTGGAACAGGTGAGAGCCATCGTCAGGTGCGTGCGGCCGTGGAAGGCACCCTCGAAGCCGATGACGACCGGCCGCCGAGTAGCCTGCTTGGCAAGCTTGACGGCGTTCTCGACCGCCTCGGCGCCCGAGTTGGCGAACAGCACTTGGTCCATGGCACCGGGCACTGTCTTGCACAGCCACTCACTGAGCTCCAGCATCGGCTGGTGGTAGTACATGTTCATCTGCGCGTGGATGATCTTTTCGCATTGAGGCTGGGCGGCCTTGACCACCTTCGGGTGGCAGTGGCCAGTGGCCACCACGGCGATGCCCATCACGAAGTCGAGCCATTTGCTGCCGTCTGTGCCGTACACCCAACTCCCGGCAGCGTGGTCGACGGTCACCGGCGTGACGTGGGAGACGATCCCGGGGACGAAACCTTGTTTGTCATCGCTCATGGAAGAACCTCCAGTGGACTTGGCGACGAAGCGGCCCGCGACCACCTGCAACGGCGGCCGGAATGAACTCGTTGGATTACCGTTCTACTCTAGCAAACACCGTCGTGGACGGGACGAGATTTCGGACACAGGGCACGCCGCACAGACGCCGCTTATACAGATTGTCCAGCACCGCCGGCCGCTTGCTTTGTCGGCCAGTAGTCTTGTGTCATACTTCACAAGACAGGCGAGGCTTGTGCAACCCAGCGAGGGCCCGATGACTGCGTCGTTTATCAAGAACTCCGATTTTGCCGCGTTTCTGACTGCCATGATGAAGGCCGCGCCGGTCTACGGACCGGTCGCCAAACGGTCACGCTTCGCGTTCGCGCGCCTGGAGGCGCCCGAGGAGCTGCGCCTCGACTACGACGTCACCATCCTGCCGCCGAAGAAACTCTTCTTCCCGCCGGCGCAGGACCTACTGCGCTTCGACAGCGATGGGTTCGAGGCAGCACTGGAGCCGGAAGAGAAGATCCTCTTCGGCGTCCATTTCTACGACGTCAAGGCCATCGACCAGACGGATCTGTTGTTTGCGGAGCGCAACTGCGACATCAACTACATCGCGCACCGCCAGACCACTACCATCGTCGCCAGCAACGTCCAGACGGTCTCCAAACGGGCGTTCTTCGCCACAGTCGGCGCCGACGTGCCGGCCAAAGGCCACGACGCCGCCCTCACCTCCATCGACGACGGCTACGTGTTCGAGCCGCTTACGGCGCGCGGCGAGGCGTTGCTCAAGTTCGGCCGCTTCGCGCCGGCCACTGAGGCTCAGTGCCGGGGGGCCGACAAGGTCAACGCCGACGTGCTCGCCGAGTGCCCCGAGAAGCTGGAGCACGGCACCGCGGCGATCGCCACCAAGGTCCGCGCCGCCTTCAAAGACGAGGAGCTGTGGTCGCAGCTGGCCGCGGACTGCTTCTCCTGTGGCTCGTGCAACACGGTCTGCCCCACGTGCTACTGCTTCGACGTGCAAGACACATGGCACGTCGATCAGACCTCGGGCAAGCGCACACGCTACTGGGATGCCTGCTTGACCGAGGATTTCGCCAAGATCTCGCTTGGTGAAGGGGCGACCGAGAACTTCCGCGACGAACGCGGCGAGCGCTTCCGCCATCGCCTGATGCGCAAGGCGGTGTACCTGAACCCAAAGCTGGGCGGTCCGGCCTGCGTCGGCTGCGGCCGCTGCTCGGCTGCCTGCACTGCCGACATCGCCGACCCGACGCGCATCATCAATCAGATCATGGCCTCGTGAGGAGCGCACCGATGGATCACCAGTGCCACTGGACCGAAATCGAGAACATCTTCCTGCCCCGTGCGGCGACCATCCTGCGCATCGAGCAGCCGACCGTGACGGAGAAGCATCTCACGCTCAAGATGAAAGACGGCACACGTATGGCGTTTGAGCCTGGCCAGATCGTCGAGCTCTCGCTGTTCGGCTTTGGCGAGATCCCCATAGGCTTCGCCAGCTCGCCGACGCGCAAGAACACGTTCGACCTGGTGGTGCGCTCGGTCGGCCGTGTGTCCACTGCGGTCAACCGGCTCACGGAAGGCCAGTCGGTCTACGTGCGTGGGCCGCTGGGCCACGGCTTCGAGCTGGACAAGCTACGCGGCCAGGACGTGCTCGTCGTCGCCGGCGGTATAGGCCTCTGCCCCACACGGAGTCTGATCCAGTACATCCTGGACCGGCGCGACGAGTTCAAGCGGTTCGTCCTCTTCTACGGCGCCCGGGAACCCAACCTGCAGCTCTTCCATTCCGATCTCGAGAACTGGCGCGTCTCCAAGAACGTCGAGTATCACGAGACGGTCGACCAGGCCGACCCCACGTGGAAGGGCAACGTCGGTGTCATCACGACCCTCTTCCCCAAGGTGGAGCTCACGCCGGAGACACGGGCCGTCATCTGCGGGCCGCCGGTGTTCTATCGGTTCGTCATTCGCGAGCTCGACCAGATCGGCGTTCGCCGCGAGAACATCTTCGTCGACATGGAGCGGCGCATGAAGTGCGGCGTAGGCAAGTGTGGTCACTGCCAGATCAACGACAAGTACGTCTGCGTCGACGGCCCAGTGTTTTCGTTCGTCGAGGTCCAGGACCTCGAGGAGGCGTTCTGAGATGAGCAGACCCAAGGTTGCGTTCTTCGATTTCACCTGCTGCGAGGGCTGCCAGATCGAGTTCACCAACTACGGTGACGTGGCGTTCCTGGAGCTTCTCAAGCACGTCGACGTGGTCGAGTTCCGCGAGGCCATGTCGGAGAAGACGACCGACCCGATCGACATCGCCTTGGTCGAGGGCAGCTTCACCCGCGAGGCCGATCGTGCCAAGCTCGAGAGCGTCCGCGAGCGTGCCAAGATCGTCATCGCCTATGGCCAGTGCGCGACCACGGCCGGCATCAACGCGCTCAAGAACCACCAGAACGACTACAAGGAGTTCGTCTACGGCGACGATGCCGGCCAGGCCAACCTCGCTTCGCAGAAGGCGCTGCCCATCTCGGCGGCCATCAAGGTCGACTACATGGCCTACGGCTGCCCGGTGAACAAGTACGAGGTGCTGCAGATCATCGCCCACCTCTTGCACGGCAAGGAGCCGGTCATACCGAACTATCCGGTGTGTGTCGAATGCAAGCGCCGCGAGACCGTCTGCCGCTACGACGAGGCCGATCACTGTATGGGCCAGGTGGCCCGGGCCGGTTGCACGGCTCCCTGCCCGGCCGAGGGCATCCCCTGTGAGGCTTGCCGGGGCTTTGTCGATCAACCCAACATACGCGCTCTGGAAAAGGTACTGGTCGAGCGCGCTGGATTCTCGCAGAAACGGGCCGCCGAGAAGGCGCTTATGTTCACCGCCAATTCATTGGAGGCCACGCAATGAGCACGACCGCCCGCATCCACGTCGAGCATCTGACTCGCGTCGAGGGTCACGGCAACATCGTCGTCAACGTGACCGACGGCAAGGTCGAACTATGCGAGTGGCGGGTGCCCGAGGCGCCGCGCTTCTTCGAGTCCATGGTGCGCGGCCGGCACTACTCCGAGGTGGCGCGCATCACCAGCCGTATCTGCGGCATCTGCTCGATCGGCCATACGCTGGCCTCCGTCAAGGCCACCGAGAACGCGCTCGGCATCGAGGTCAGCGAGCAGAGCTGGAAGCTCCGTGAGCTGATCAAGCATGCGGAGAACTTTGACTCACACGTGCTCCATGTCTACCTTCTGGCCGCACCGGACTTGCTGGGCGCACCGTCGGTGTTCCCGCTGGTGGAGACGCACGGCGACGTGGTCGCGTGCGCGCTGCGCCTCAAGCGGCTCGCGCACGAGTGGGGCTCGCTCATCGGCGGGCGCACCACGCACCCCACTACCATCGTGCCCGGCGGCATGGCGTCGGTACCCACCACCAAAGAACTGGCGCAGATGAAGGGGCGGCTCCTGGCCGCCGTGCCCGACTTGGAGGCGACTCTCGCGACGGTCAAGGCCCTGGCCCCCAAGGTGCCGGCCTTCGACCGGCCCACCGAGTACATCGCCTTGTCCAACGACAAGGACTACGGGCTCTACGACGGCCAGATCCAGTCGCTGATGCCCGACGGCACCAAGCAGCGCTTCCCGGTAGCGGACTACAAGAAGGTCACCAACGAGTTCATGGTCCCGCAGTCCACGGCCAAGTACGCCAAGCACAACTTGACGTCGTACGCGGCCGGCGCNNGCGCAGACGCTGGGCCTGAAGCCCATCTGCACCAACCCCTACATGAACACGGTGGCGCAGGTCGTCGAGATCGTGGAGAGCTTCCACCACTCGCTGCACCTGATGGACGAGCTCATCGATGCCGGGCTCAAGCTCGAGCCGCTGGTGGAGCCGACGCGTTACTCCACCGGAGCCGGCGCCACGGAGGTGCCGCGCGGCATCCTCTTCCACGAGTACGGCTACGACAAGGACGGCATGTGCCTGGGCGGCAACTGCATCATCCCCACCAACCAGAATCACGCCAACATCCAGAACGACTTCGACAAGCTGGTGCCCGAGCTCGTCGCCCAAGACGCCGGCGAGAAGGAGATGGAGCTGGCCTTGGAGATGCTCGTGCGGTCCTATGACCCGTGCATCTCCTGCTCGACCCATTACCTGGACGTCAAGTTCGTCCGCTAGGCCTTGCGCTATCTGGTCGGCCTCGGCAACTACACCGCCGGCGATGATGCCGTCGGCGTGCACGTGCTCGAGCATGTCGTAGCCAACGGCCTGGATCGCGGCTTCACCGCCGTCGACTTGTCCACCAGCGCGCTCGACCTGATCGCCTACCTGAACGCCGACACGGAGGCCGTGCTGGTGGTCGACGCGGCACGCCTCGGTCTGGAGCCCGGCGAGTATCGCTTCTTCTCGCCCGAGGACGTGGAGACGCAGAAGGAGCTCGCCGGGCTGAGCACGCACGAGGGCGACGCGCTCAAGGTCCTCGAGCTGGCGCGCAGCGCCGGCTACCCCATCCCGCCGTTTGCCATCATGGGCATCGAGCCGCAGGACATGGCCAGTGGCATGACGCTGTCTGAGCTCCTGGCCGAGCGCGTGGCCGCCTACGCGGCGGCGGCGATCGAGCACCTGTTACAGATGTGAGCCCAGTGGCCCGCCCGCGGTGCCGCAGCTTCGCGTCACGACTCGTCGCGCGGGAGCGGAACGCCCCGCGTGCACAGGGCCGGGCGCGTGCAGCCAGCCGCGGGGAGGCCGGCGCCCGCTAGCGCCACCGGCCTCGGTCCGGTAGAATCCGTCTCCCCCGTCGGGGTGTGGCTCAGCTTGGTAGAGCGCTCGGTTCGGGACCGAGAGGTCGGCGGTTCAAATCCGCCCACCCCGACCATCTTCCTCTTGTCGTCGGCGTGTCCGCCCCGCGCCTAGCGCAAGCGCTGCGACCCGCGCGCGCCCGGCTGCCCATCGCCGTCCGCCTGGCTCAAGAGCACGATCCGCGCCTGCGGCCGGCCGGCGGCGATCTCGATCACAGCGACGCTCCGTGGCGCGCCGGCGGGCGCTCGGCCGGCAGCGCCGGGGTTCACCCACAACACACCGTCGCGCTCCTCGATGGCGGCGCGATGCGTGTGACCACACACGACTACCGCCGCCCCGTACGCGGCGGGATCCCAGGTGCGCAGCACGTACTCCTTGATGTGCGCCACTAGAAAGCGCAGACCGGCGACATCCACCTGCGCCGCCGACGGGAGCCCCGCCACCTCGCCGCCGGCGCTGCGGTCCATGTTGCCCGACACGACGGTCACCGGCGCGACCTGGGCCAGTCTCTCGACGATGGCCATGTCACCGACGTCGCCGGCGTGCACGATGTGCTCGACGCCGGCGAACATGTCCGGCACGCGCGGGTCCAAGTAGCCGTGGGTGTCGGAGATGACGCCCACCAGGACGCGCTCCGACGCCTGCTCGCCGTCCTTCTCCGTGTCCGCTCCCATGCCGCGCCTCCGCCTATCCGGCTTTCCCGCTACTTGGCTGTCTGGCTGACGGCAATCATAGCGTCGCCCCTGGCGCCCTGCTAGAATCGGCGCCGTGAACGGACTGGCGGGCAAACGGGTAGTCGTCACCGGCGGCACCAGCGGCATCGGCATCGCCACGGCGGAACGCTTCCGTGCCGAGGGCTGCGAGGTGGTCGTCTTCGGCCGCCGCAAGACCAAGGACACCATCCAGATCGACGTCGCCGACCACGAAGCCGTGGGCAAAGCCTTCGCCGAAGTCGGCTCCGTGGACGTGGTCGTCAACAACGCCGGCGTCAGCGTGCGCAACCTGGCGGTCGACATCACTCCCGCACAGTGGCGGCAGGTGCTCTCCACCAACCTCACGGGTGCCTTCAACGTCGCCCAAGCCGCGGCCCGCCAGATGCTGCTCGGCAAGGGCGGCGTCATCCTCAACACGGCTTCCACCAACGGACTGGTCGGCTACCGGTTCTACGCCGACTACAACGCCACCAAAGCAGGCGTCATCGAGCTCACCAAGTCGCTGGCTCTGGAGTGGGCGCCCACGGTGAGGGTCAATGCCGTGTGCCCCGGGTACGTGGTCACGCCCATGCAGGAGGCCGAGTACACGCCGGCGATGATGGAGGAGCTCAACCGCCGCATCCCGCTGCAACGCCACGGCACGCCGCAGGAGGTAGCTGGGCTGTTCGCCTACCTGGCCAGCGACGAGGCGACTTACTTCACCGGCGCCGTCATCGTCATGGACGGCGGCGAGACCGCCGGCTCGCTGGCGAGCGCCGGCAGCCTCGGCGACTGAGCGCGCCATCCTCGCCCACATGCTGCCGGCGCCTGCTCGAGTGCCCGACGTGACCCCTACTTGTCGTCACATGAGAGCGTTGCCGAAGAAGACGTAGCGGTCGAGCCCCGCCAACGGACGGCTGGCGCCAAGCAAGCCGGTCGCGCCGCGGAACATGAAGTCGGCATCCCACAGCATCCGTTGCACGGCGACGTTCGCGCCGGGCACCATCGCACCCGCCTCGTGCGCGCCGGAGGCCGCCAGCCGATTCAACGCATAGGCGACGACGCCGGCAAGGTCCTCGCTGAGCGTCGCAGCCGCCGGACCGACCACCGCCGCGCCCTCAGTGCCGTCGCCGCCAAGGTAGGCGTAAGCGGCCGGACGGCCTCGCCGGCTGAACAGCCAGCCGGACCGGCCAGCCTCAAGCAGCCACTCGTGATCGACCGTGCGGTCGAAGCCCAGCACGGCCGCGTCCACATCGCGCAGCGCAGCGAGATCGCCGCTCGAAAGCGGCGACGCGATCAGCCCTCGCGCCAGCGCCGGTTCGTCTTTGAGCGGTAACGGGCCGGCCAACGAGAGCACCGGCAGCATCGGCAGCATCCCGCGGCGCGCATACAAGCGATTCGACACCTCATTGAAGGCGCTGCTGAGGACCGCGGCCACTCCTTCCGGCCCCGGGTACCCCGCCATCACGCGCTCGAGCAGCGCATGACCGAGTCCCCGCCGCTGCCAGCCAGGAAGAACGAAGAGCCCCGCCAGGAACCACAGATCGCCACGGTGCATGCCAACGGAGAAGCCGACGACGCCCTCGGCGGCCTCCGCTACCCAAAAGCGCGCCGCATCGTAGCCGAGCAGATGGCTGAGCACGGGAGCCGCTTCGTCGCCCGGATCGTGCAACAAGGCCCGGCCTTGGCCCGCATAGAGGTTGTTGAGCGCCGCAGGCACGATGCGCGCCGCAGAAGCGACGTCGGTCTCGGTCGCGGCACGGAGCGCGACCTCGCCCGGCCTACCTATCACGCTGGCGCGTCCATCGCGGGTGACCCCCACCGAAGACGAACATGGTAGCGGCGGTAGGACTCGAACCTACGACAAGCGGATTATGATTCCGCTGCTCTGACCAGCTGAGCTACGCCGCCAGGAGGCAGGCAGCGATGATAGCAGACAGGGCCTGCCGGCTCAACGCAGCCTCGAAGACTCAGAAAACCAACGCCCGCCGTTACCACATAGGTCCTAACGCAATCGACGTCACCTGCAGGCATTTGTACATATCGGCACCCCCCGCGCACAAATCCGCGCCAGGTCGCTAGTGTCGCTCCAGCGATTTCCCCCTATAATGAGAACGAAATCACAAAGTAATCATGTGATCGAGGCTATCGCCTCCTACGAGGCGTTTCGGGAGGGGGGGGGGGGGGGAGGGGGGG
>PMKX01000219.1 GCA_003158705.1 Actinomycetota bacterium | reverse complement strand
GGGCATCGGCATGACGCCTGCGCGGACGGTCGCCATCTGGGGCCAGCGGTCGTAGTTGATGATGGTTGCGATGATGTTGCCGCCGAAGGCCGGCCGTATCTGCAGGAGCAGCCGTTCGTGGCGCACGCCACGTACGGTGTGGTCACCAAGGCGCAAGTCGGTGCAATCGGCGGTGAGGCCCGTGCGCAGCAGGCTGGCCACACGGGGTGCCAGGTCGCGGCCCGTGCTGGTGGCGCCGTACAGGACTATCTGCGGCGCCAGGCGGTGTGCGAGGCCGCCGACCACGCGTGCGTAGGGCTGGGCCAGGTAGTCGGCCAGGGCCTCGTGGTCGGCCACGTACACGCGGTCGGCGCCGGCGGCGATGAGCGCCGGCGCCAGGCTTGTGGCGCCGCTGCCCAGCAGCACCGCGCCGACCGCGACGCCGAGTCCGTCGGCCAGTTCGCAAGCGCGGCCGAGCAGCTCCAGGCTCACGCCGGCGGCCTGCCCGCCCTGGATCTCGATCCAGACCCAGACCTCGCCGGCGTTGGTCGCTCCCGGGGCGCCCGGCGCGACACTCGCCAGCGTCTCCGGTCGCGGCACGCTAGCCAAGGATGTGTTCCTCGATGAGCTCACGCACCAGCGCGGCGACGCCCCGGTCGGTGGGCTCGACCAGCCGCGTGTCGGTTTGCGCCAGCACGACGCTCTCGATGTCCTTCACGCGTGTCGGCGAGCCGTGCAAGCCCACATGCTCGCGCTCGGCGCCGACGGCGTCCACGTTCCAGAGCACCACTTTGGCGCGGCAGACGGCGTTGCCGTGGCGGTCGATCATGCACACGACGGCCTCGTCGCTCTCGGGATCCAGGTAGCTGTCGTCGTACTCGGCGAGCGCCTCGGCGGCGATCTCCTTGTAGGTCATCACCAGTTTGACGCTGGGCGGGCGCGGCTCGTTAGCCTCGGAGGTGATGGTGAGCAGGGCCGGCAACGGCGCCGTGAGTGTCTCGAAGCCGCCCTCGATGGAGCGCGTCGCCGTCACGTGGCCACGGCCGTCGGCTGCGCCCGCCGCGGCCCCGCCGACCGCGCGCTCCACGACCTCGTCGATGCGGCTCACGCAGGTGATCTGCGGCATGCCCAGCTTCTCGGCCGTCTGCGGCCCCACTTGGGCCGTGTCGCCGTCGATGGCCTGACGGCCGCAGAGCACTAGGTCTACGGGGCCCAGCTTGCGCACCGCCAGAGCCAGCGTGTAGCTCGTCGCCAGCGTGTCGGCGCCGGCGAAGTCCTTGTCACTGAGCAGAATGGCTTCGTCGGCGCCGCGGTACAGCGACTCGCGCAGCACCTGCACGGCGGCCGGCGGCCCCATGGTGATCACGCTCACGCGGCCGCCGTGGCGCGCCTTCAGGCGGAGCGCCTCCTCAAGTGCGTTGAGGTCTTCGGGGTTGAACACCGCCGGCAGGGCAGCCCGGTTGACGGTGCCGTCGTCCTTCATCGCCTCGCCGGTCACGTTCTGCGTGTCGGGCACCTGCTTGACGAGTACCACGATGCGTAGGCTCACGCAGCTACACCTTGGGGCCGGCGTCTATCACCTGAGGGCTGGCGTGCTCCTCGTACTGAGCGAAGTTCTCGGCGAACATGTGCGCCAGTCGCTGGGCGGTGGCGTCGTAGGCTTCCTTGTCGGTCCACGTGGCGCGCGGATCGAGGATGGTGGCGTCGATGCCCTCGCATGACTGCGGCACGAGCACGCGGAACACCGGATGCGGCTTGAACTTGACCTTCGCCAGCCTGCCCTCGAGCGCCGCCGCCAGCAGAGCGCGCGTGACCTGGATGCTCATGCGGTGGCCGGTGCCGTAGGGGCCGCCCGTCCAGCCGGTGTTGATCAGCCAGCAGTCCGTGCCGTGCTCGGCCAGACGGTCGGTGAGCATGGTCGCGTAGCGCGTCGGGTGTAGGGGCATGAAGGGCGCCCCGAAGCAGGTCGAGAACGTCGGCCGCGGCTCCTTGACGCCCACCTCGGTGCCGGCCACCTTGGCCGTGAAGCCGGAGAGGAAGTGGTAGCTGGCCATCTCCGGCGTGAGCTTGGCGATGGGCGGCAGCACGCCAAACGCGTCGCAGGTGAGGAAGAACACGTTGCGCGGGTGATCGCCCACACCGCCGAGCACGGCCTGCGGGATGTGCTCCACAGGGTACGTCGCCCGCGTGTTCTCGGTGAGGAAGTCGGAGTCATAGTCGATGGCCCGCGTGTGCGGATCGACGACCACGTTCTCGAGGATGGAGCCGAACTTGATGGCGTCGTAGATCTGCGGTTCGGCCTCGGGCGAGAGACGGATGACCTTGGCGTAGCAGCCGCCCTCGNNTGCTCGTCGTCGCCGATGAGCCGGCGCGAGGGGTCGGCCGAAAGGGTGGTCTTGCCGGTGCCCGAGAGACCGAAGAACAGAGCCACGTCGCCGGCCGCGCCCATGTTGGCCGAGCAGTGCATGGGCAGCACGTTGCGCTGCGGCAGCAGGTAGTTCATGACCGTGAAGATGGACTTCTTCATCTCGCCGCCGTACATGCTGCCCAGAATGAGGACGATCTTCTTGGCGAAGCTGATGCCCACGAACACCGAGGTGCGCGTGCCGTCGAAGTCGGCGCTGGCGCGCAGGGCGCCGCAGTTGACGACTGTGAAGCCGGGCTCGAACTCCTCGAGCTCGATGGGCGTGGGCCGCACGAAGAGCGTGTTGGCGAAGAGCGCATGCCAGGTGGCGTCGGCGACCACGCGTATCGGCAGCCGGTAGGTGCGCTCGGCGCCGGCGAAGCCGTCGAACACGTACAGGTCGCGGTCGTGCAGGTAGCCGCGCGCCTTGTCCAGCAGCTTGTCGAAGAGCGCTGCCGTGCATGGCTTGTTGATGTCGCCCCAGCAGATCTGGTCCTTCTCCGGCGACGACTCGACGATGACGCGGTCTTCGGGTGAGCGGCCGGAGGGCTCGCCGGTCTTCACCACCAGGGCGCCGTTGGCCGCCAGGATGCCC
>PMKX01000032.1 GCA_003158705.1 Actinomycetota bacterium | reverse complement strand
ACCATCACCTTGTCGGCGATCTCGGCCACGACGCCCAAGTCGTGAGTGATGAGGATCACGCCGGAGTGGAACTGCGCCTGCATCTCGCGCACGACGTCGATGATCTGCGCCTGGATGGTGACGTCCAGCGCGGTCGTCGGTTCGTCGGCGATCAGGATGTCGGGGTTACAGCTGATCGCCATGGCGATCATGGCCCGCTGCCTCATGCCGCCCGAGAACTCGTGCGGGAACTGCTTGACCCGGCTCTGGGCATCCGGTATGCCGACTCGCGCCAGCAGCTCGGCGGCCATCTTCCATGCTTCGCGCTTGGACTTGCCCTGGTGGAGCCGGATCGCCTCGGCGATCTGGTCGCCGATCTTGAAGACCGGGTTCAGGCTCGTCATCGGGTCCTGGAAGATCATGGCGATGTCGTTGCCGCGCACGGCGCGCATCTCCTCGTCGTTGAGAGCGCGCAGGTCGCGGCCCTTGAGTACCATGGTGCCGTCGACCACCTTACCCGGGGGATCGGGCACCAGACGCATCAGTGACAGCGCCGCGACCGTCTTGCCCGAGCCTGACTCGCCGACGATGCCTAGCGTCTCATCACGGTCGAGCGTGTAGCTCACGCCGTTGACGGCCTTCACCACGCCGGCGTAGGTGAAGAACTGTGTCGAAAGGTTGGTGACCTCCAGAAGCCGCTCGGCCATGCTACTCCTTGAGCTTCGGGTCGGTGGCGTCGCGCAGACCGTTGCCGAACGAGATGAACCCGAACACGGTGACCACCAGCAGGATGCTGGGGAAGGTGAGCATCCACCAGCGCCCGGCCTGGAAGTACGTGACGTAGTCGGCGATCATCTTGCCCCAGCTGGCGTTGGGCGGCTGGATGCCGATGCCCAGGTAGCTCAGGGTGGCCTCGGTGACGATGGCGCCGCCGACACCCATGGCCATAGAAACGTAGATGGGCGCCATGCTGTTGGGCAGCACGTGGCGGAAGATGATGCGCAGGTCGCTGGCGCCCTGCGCCCGCGCCGCCTCCACATACTCCATCGTCTTGATGCTCAAGATTTGCCCGCGCACGAGACGCGCGTATGTGGCCCAGCTCAAGATGCCGATGGCCAGGAATACGTTCACGAAGCCGGGCCCGAGGATGGTCATGATGAGCAGCACGAAGAGGATGTAGGGATAGGCGAAGAACACGTCCGCCAGACGCATGATAGCGGCGTCGATCGCCCCGCCGTAGAAGCCGGACACGGGACCGAGCGCGAGCCCCATGGTCACAGCGATGGCGACCGCGATGACGCCCACGATCAGCGAGATGCGTGTCGCCACCAAGCAGCGCGAGAAGATGTCGCGCCCGATGTAGTCGGTGCCGAAGGGATGAGTCAGCGACGGCGGCGAGCCCAAGCCTGTGGGACTGAGCTTGTAGTCGACCTGGTTGGGATCGTACGGCGCCAGATTGACGCCGGCGATATTGGCGATCTCGGTCGCCATGCCGACGACCAGGAACACGCTGATGATGCACATGCCCACCACGGCGAGCTTGTTGCGCCGCAGCCGCCGCCACGTGTCTCCCCACAGGCCGAGCGCCTTCTCGCCGCTGGCACGCGCCTGGCTGTCGCTGGCGGTCGCCTCGTCTGCCACGATCTTGTCGCCTTTACTCCGCGCCACGGCCTCGCTACTCCCCCAGCCTGATCCGCGGATCGACGTACGCATAGGCGATGTCGACGATCAGGTTTGCGACGACATACACGAGCGTGGCGAACAGCACGCCGCCGGAGACCACCGGCAGGTCGCGGGCGCCAATCGCGTTGTAGATCATGAGCCCGAGGCCCGGCCGATTGAACACCGTCTCGGTGACGATGGCGCCGCCCATGAGGGCGCCCAGGTCGATGCCGGCGATGGTCATCACCGGGATGATCGCGTTCTTGAGGCCGTGCTTGAGCACCACCTTGCGCTCGGAGAGCCCCTTGGCACGCGCCGTGCGGATGTAGTCCGAGCGGATCACCTCGAGCATCGCGGCGCGCTGCATGTACGAGATGTAGGCGACCTCGAGGATGCCCAGCGTGAACGCCGGCAACACGAGCGCTCCGACGCTCGTCCATGAGCCGGGGAAAATGAGCCAGACGTTGCGGCCTGGGGTCTGAGGCAGGCCGGTCCACATCGTGCCGAACCAGCTGTTCACCCAGTGGGGCAGCGTGACCCAGAAGAACTGTTCCAGGAAGACACCTAAGACGAAGACCGGGATACCCCAGATGACAAGGGCCGAGGTCGTGAGCGCCGTGTCCCAGAACGAGTACTGGCGCAAGGCCGAGTACACGCCCAGCGGGATGCCTAACATCTCGATGAGCACCGCGGCTACGGCAAGCTGGGCGGTGTTGCCGACGTTCTGTTTGATCATCTGCATGACGGGCTGCCGCACCGCGTACGACTGCCCCAGATCGCCGTGCAGCAGCCGCACGACGAACTTGTAGTACTGCACGTACAGAGGTCTGTCGAGGCCCAGGTTATGACTGATGAGAGCGATCTTGGCGGGTGTGGCGTCCTTGCCGGCCAGCAGGCGAGCCGGGTTCCCCGGCACGGCGAACATGATGATGAAGGTGATGATGGTGACGCCGACCAGCACGATGATGAGCTGGAAGAGGCGCCGGACGATGTACGCGAGCATGGTGCCTACCCTACCCTAGCCTCGCCGGCCTGCAAGCCGACGGCGAGCCGCCCAGGCCAGCCCGGCAGGGCCCGCCATCCCAGGCAGCCCGGGAGTACGTGTCGCCCCGCCGCCCTTGCGGGCGGCGGGGCGACATCGCGAGTTGCCAAGCAGCGGAGCATTGGTCTACGCCTGCGCCGTTCGCTACTCTATTTGACCCAGACCTTCCACATGTCGGTGAAGCCCATCGGGTCGTGATAGTAGCCACCGACCCGCTGGGTGTTGCTCACGCGGAAGTCGCGGTAGAAGAACACCGGCGCCACGGGAGCATCGGCCAGGATGAGCTTCTCCGCCTGTGCATAGAGGTCGTGGCGTTGAGTGTCGTCGGCGGTCCCGCGCGCCGTCTGCAACAGCTGGTCGACGTTCTTGTTGCTGTAGAACGTGTAGCTTCCCACACGCGAGTTCGCCGACTGGAAGAGCGGATAGGTGAAGTTGTCCATCGACGGGTAGTCGGCGATCCAGCCCATGCGGAACATCTGGTCCTGGTCGCCCTTGGAAAGCTTGTCGAGGTACGTGGCCCACTCGTAGTTGCTGAGCTTGACGTTGATACCCACGGCCTTCCAGCCGGCCTGCAGCACCTCGGCGTTCTTCTCGCCCTGCGGGTCGGTGTTGAACCAGTAGTTGAGCGTCGGGACGCTGCCCATGCCGGCGACCAGGTCCTTGGCCTTCTGTGTGTCGAAGGGGTAAGGATCTTGGCCAGGCCGGTAGCCGGGCACGCCGACCGGGATGATGCCGGTCGCGGGCACGTCCACGCCCTCACTGATGATGTTGCAGACGCTCGCCTGGTCGGTCGAGTAGCAGATGGCCTGGCGCAGCGCCAGGTTCTTGCCGAGAACGGGGTCCTTCATGTTCATGCCGACCCAGTTCACGGCCAGCGCCGGATACATCTTCGCCGTCCACTTGCCGGACGTGACCTGAGGCATGCCCAGCGTCTTCCGCACTAGACCCGGAGGCACGTCCGAGTAGTCGAGGACGCCCTTCTCAAACTCGAGGAACATCGTCTGCGTCGACTCGGCGCCGGTGAAGATGGGCATGTGGATCTTGTCGACGTAGCCGGCGGTGTTCTTGTCCCAGTAGGTGGGGTTCTTCACCAGGTCGATGTACTGGTTGGGCACCCACTTCTCGACCATGTACGGGCCGGTGCCGACCGGCTTCAGCGCCCATGCCTTCTCGCCGATCTTCTTGATGTAGTCCACCGGCGTGACGGCGGCCACGGTGTGACCCAGCGTCTGCACGAACTCGGCGAAGGGGTAGCGCAGCTTGACCTGCAACGTGTACTTGTCAAGCGCCTTGACGCCGGTGAGGCCCTTGGCCGGATCGGCCTGGTAGCCGCCATCGTTGGCGCCCTGGATCGGCGCCAGGATGTAGGAGACGGGCGAGTTGGCGTTGGGGTCGGTAACCCGGTTCCACGAGTCTACGAAGTCCTGAGCGGTGACCTCACGGTTCACCGGCGGCTGGAACATGACGCCGTGCTTGAGGTGGAAGGTGAACGTCGTCAGGTCAGGGCTGGTGTCGACGCTCTCGGCGATGCAAGGCACGGCCTTCATGCCGCCGTCGGGCTGCAGCTCGTACCTCATGAGGCCCTGGAACACCTGGTGCGCGACCTGGATGCCCTCGGACTCCAGAGCCTGCTGCGGCTCGATGGCGACGGGGTTCGCGCCCAGCGCGTAGTTGTAGACGCCACCGGGCTTAGGCGTACCCTCGTTGCCGGCCTTGGTGCTGGTGCTCTTGCTGCCGCAGGCTCCCAGCAGGAACCCGGCGCACACGAGCACGGCGACGACAACGAATAGGCCCCGCCACCTTGGGTTGAGGTTGTTCACTGTGACCTCCTTCAGACACACGAAGAAAACGGCCCCCGCGCGGGCTTCCCCAGAAGCTCCCACAGGGGACAGAGCCAGCCACGCCGTCTACCCGATACTCAGCACCTCCCGTTGCCCCTGATCAGAAACTCGGTCAAGACCCCGTTTGTCCAGTCATACGTCAGGTTCGCCGCCGACGCACGGCACCCTGCCGACCGGCTCAGCTTGCGAGCCGCCAGAACAAGGCGAAGTTCGTCAGGAAGAAGACCACGCCGGTGATAACGGTGTAGCGTGTCAGGTTGCGCTCCATGACGCTCGCCTGGGCGGCGAACGAGAATCCCGTGACACTGCTCATGCCGCTGTCCTTGCCCGAGTGCATGAGGATGAGCACGACAAGCAGGATGGACACGATCAAGTGGACAACGATCAGGATGGCGGTCAGGCCTCCCACTACGCAGTCTCCTCTCGCTGCTGAGTTCGGTGCAAGCCGGACGGCGCCAGCATAATATTCCGTACACAGATATACAACGTCGCCTTGGTACGGCGTCAGTATATCGAGTGGGGGACCGTTCTTCTAGCTGGGGAGAAAGGCGCCCGGAGCCGGCGGAGCCGCGACCAGAAGGTCACGGCCGGTCATCTCCACGGGCGGCGCGATGCCCAGCAGGTGCAGGGCCGTGGGCGCCAGGTCGGCCAGAACACCGCCCTGGCGCACCGTCGTGGCAGGCACCGTGGCCACGAACGGCACCGGGTTGGTGCTGTGCGCCGTGTTGGGACTGCCGTCCGGCTCGAGCAGGTTGTCGGCGTTGCCGTGGTCGGCCGTGACCAGGCAGGCGCCGCCCAGGCGCACGGCCGACTCCACGACCCGGCCCAGGCACGTGTCCACCACCTCGACCGCGGCGATGACGGCCGCCAGCACGCCGCTGTGGCCCACCATGTCGGCGTTGGCGTAGTTGACTACCACGAAAGCGAACTCCTCGCTCGCGAGCTGGCGCAGCAGCTCGTCGGTGACTTCCACGGCGCTCATCTGCGGCTTCTTGTCGTAGGTGGGCACATCCCGCGGACTAGGCATGAGGATGCGAGTCTCGCCCGGCACCTCCTTCTCGACCCCCCCGTTGAAGAAGAAAGTGACGTGAGCGTACTTCTCGGTCTCGGCGATGTGCAGTTGATGCAGCCCGTGCTCGGCCAGCACCTGGGCCAGCACATGGCGCGGACGCTCGGCCGGGAAGACGACCGGCAGCGGGAACTCCTTCTTGTACTCAGTCATGGTGACGACATCGACGACAGGCGGGTGCGGCCCGCGGTCGAAGAGGTCGAACTGCTTCTCGAAGAAGGCCCGTGTGAGCTGGCGGACGCGGTCGGGGCGGAAGTTGAAGAGCAGACACACGTCGCCGTCTCTGATCGAGTGAGCGGGGTCGACTGCCGCGTGGTCGGCACCCGGCGACGACGTGCCGCCGGCGATCACCGTGGGGCGCACGAACTCGTCCGTCTCGCCGCGCTCGTATGCGGCGGCCACCGCCTCCGCCGCCGAAGCCGCATGCAGACCGTCGCCGTACACGAGCGCGTCGTAGGCCAGCTTGGTGCGCTCCCAGCGCGTGTCACGGTCCATGGCGTAGTAGCGCCCGCTCACCGTGCCGAAACGACCGACGCCCGCCTGCTTCATGAACGCCTCGATCTGCGCCAGATAGCCCGAGGCGCTCTTGGGCGGCGTGTCGCGTCCGTCCAGGAAGGCGTGCACGACCACGTCGGCGGCGCCCTCGCGGCGCGCCATCTCCAGGCACGCCTGGAGGTGCCCCATGGCGCTGTGCACACCGCCGTCGGAGACGAGGCCCAACAGGTGCAGCGTGGAGCCTCGTCCCACCGCCTTCGCGAACGCGTGCTTGAGCACGCGGTTCGTGAAGAAGGAGCCATCCTCGATGGCCTTGGTGATGCGCGTGAGGTCCTGGTGAACGACGCGGCCGGCGCCGATGTTCAGGTGCCCGACCTCGGAGTTGCCCATCTGGCCCGGCGGCAGCCCCACGGCAGGCCCCGAGGCCTCAAGCGTGCCGTGAGGGTACGTGGCCAGCAAACGGTCGAACGAGGGGGTACGCGCCTGGCTGATGGCATTGCCGGGACCGTCAGGGGCTACTCCCCAGCCGTCCATGATCACCAGCACGACCGGCCGGAACAGGCGACCGACCGGGGAAAGCGACGGGTCGCCCGGCTGCTCGGGCGGCAGTCCGCCGGGCGCTTCGCCGGCGCTCTCGGCCTCGTTCACGCCGGCTCCGCGAAACCTGCGATGCGGGCGAACTCCTCTGCGTCCAGGCTGGCACCGCCGACGAGCACGCCGTCGATGTCCGGCTGCGCCATCAGCTCATCGATGTTGGCCGCCTTCACGCTGCCCCCGTAGAGCAGGCGAGCACTGTCGGCGGCTTCGCCAAAGCGAGCCTGAAGCTGACGGCGGATGAAGCCGACCGTCTCCTGGGCCATCTCGGGAGTCGCCGTCTTGCCGGTGCCGATCGCCCAGATAGGTTCGTAGGCGATGGCGACCCGCGGCAGCTCGGCGGCGGCCAGCGACTCGAGGTCGGCGGCAAGCTGGCCGCCCACCTTGTCCTCCGTGCGGCCGGCCTCACGCTCGGCCAGCGTCTCACCGCAGCACAAGACCGGCAGCAGGCCGGCCGCGAGCGCCGCTCTCACCTTGAGCGCCAGCTCGGCGTCGTTCTCGGCGAAGTACTGGCGGCGCTCCGAGTGACCCAGGATGACGTGCGTCACGCCGAGCGCCCGGAGCATGGCGGCCGAGACCTCGCCCGTGTAGGCGCCCTCGGCCGCCTGATGCATGGTTTGCGCACCCACCGCCACGGCAGTGCCTTGGACGCCGTCCAGCGCCGCCCGCAGGTCCACGAACGGCGGGCAGACGAGCACGTCGCGCTCGATCAGCTCGCGCACGAGAGGCACGAAAGCAGCGAAGAAGGCTGCCGTCTCGGCCGGCGTCTTGTACATCTTCCAGTTGCCCGCCATCAGCGGGCGGCGAGCAGCATTCATCCTTGCTCCTTTTCCATCAACGCAGCGACCCCCGGCAGCACCTTGCCCTCGAGGAACTCCATCGAAGCCCCGCCGCCGGTCGACACATGAGTGATACGGTCTTCGACCCCGAAGCGGCGCACGGCGCTGACGGTGTCGCCGCCGCCCACCACGCTCACACCTGGGCAGCCAGCCACGGCCGCGGCGACCGCGCGGGTACCGGCCGCGAAGTCGTCGACCTCGAAGAGGCCCATGGGNNGCCAGGACATCGGCCGCGACCTGCTCCGTGCCCGCCTCCACCAGAGACGTGCCCACGCCGTGGCCCTGCGCCTTGAGCAGCGGAAAGCACATGGCGCCGCCGATCAGTACCTCGTCGGCGACGTCGAGCATCTTGCGGATGACGCCGATCTTGTCGGACACCTTGGCGCCGCCGAGCACGACCACGAACGGGCGCGCCGGATCGCCGAGCAGCCTGCCCAGCATCTCCAGCTCACGCGTCATCAGGAGCCCCGCTACGGCGGGCAGACAGTGAGCGATGCCTTCTGTGGAGGCGTGCGCCCGGTGCGCGGCGCCGAAGGCGTCGTTGACGAAGACCTCGGCCAGCGACGCCAGCTTGGCGGCGAACAGCGGGTCGTTGGCGGTCTCCTCGGCGTGGAAGCGCACGTTCTCGAGCAGCAGCATGCTCCCTGGGCCGAGAGCGCGCGCCGCCGCCTCGACCTCAGGTCCCACGCAGTCGCGAACACTCTGCACCTCGTCGCCGACAAGCGTCGCCAGGCGCCGAGCCACAGGTGCCAGACGCAACCCCTCTACGACCTGCCCCTTGGGCCGGCCAAGATGCGACGCCAGCACCAGAGAGCAGCCCTGCTGACGTAGATAGGCGATAGTAGGCAAGGCGGCACGGATGCGCATGTCGTCGGCGACCTCGCCGGCCTCGAGAGGCACGTTGAAGTCGACGCGCACGAACACGCGCTTGCCGGCCAGGGGGTAGTCGGTCACCGAACGTTTCATGGCCACGCGCGCCTCCCTCGATGCAGACAGACTCAGACGGCCGCCGGACGTGCGGCCATGCTCAGAGGACGAGCTGCATCAGATCGACCAGACGACACGAGTAGCCCCACTCGTTGTCGTACCACGACACGCACTTGACCATGTTGCCCTTGGCCATGGTGAGCGCCGGGTCGAAGATCGACGAGAAGCTGTTGCCGATCACGTCCGTCGAGACGATCGGGTCCTCCTGGTACTGCAGGATGCCCTTCATGCGGCCGGTGTCCGCCCACTTCTTCATCGCGGCGTTGACCTCGTCGGCCGTCACCTCGCGCTTGAGCTCCGCCACCAGGTCGGTGCAGGAGCCGTCCGGCGTAGGCACCCGCAAGGAGAAGCCGTCCATCCTGCCCTCGAGCTCGGGGATGACCAGGGCGACGGCACGCGCGGCACCGGTGGTCGTCGGGATGATCGACATGGCCGCGGCGCGAGCACGGCGCAGGTCCTTGTGCGGGTAGTCGAGGACCTTCTGGTCGTTCGTGTAGGCGTGGATGGTGGTCATGAAGCCGCGCTCGATGCCGAACTCCTCGACCAGCACCTTCGCCATCGGCGCCAAGCAGTTGGTGGTGCAGCTGGCGTTGGAGATGACGTGGTGCTTGCTCTTGTCGTACATCTCCTCGTTGACGCCCAGGCAGATCGTGAGGTCGGGACCCTTGGCGGGCGCCGAGATGATGACCTTCTGTGCGCCCGCCGCCAGGTGCTTGGCCGCGTCGTCGCGCTTGGTGAAGAAGCCGGTGGACTCGATGATCACCTCAGCGCCCAGCGCCTTCCAGGGCAGCTTGGCGGGGTCGGTCTCGTTGAGGATCTTGATGCGCCGGCCGTCGATGATGAGCGCATCGCCGTCGGCCTCCACCGTCCCGGCCCAGGGACCGTGCACTGAATCCCACTTGAACAGGTGGCGCATGGTGGCCAGGTCCATGAGATCGTTGATGGCCACGAACTCCACATCGGCGCCTTGCCGCAGTGCGGCACGGACCAGGAGACGGCCGATGCGGCCAAAGCCGTTGACCCCTACTCGAACAGTCATGACAGACTTCCTCCCCGTACGGCGTGTGCGGAGCCCCAAGGCTTCGCCTGGGCTCCGCTACAGCTTGTCATAGGCGTGTCGCTTTGGGTACAGCCCACGCGTACAGGCCCGCGGGAGCCGTTTGCGCCATCTTGTCTTGCCGTGCGGTACACATCTCGGCGCGGCTGCGATTATACCCGCGACGCAGCGGCCTACGCCGTCGGCGTGCTGCAGCGAGCACGCCCAGCGCCGCACGGCGCCAGCCCTGCGTCACTTCTCGACAGCACGCTCCTCGCTGAGGGCGACCATGCGCCGCAAGCGATGGTTGAGCGACGACTTCGTCAGCGGCGGCCGGGCGCGCGCGGCCAGCTCCTGCAGGCTGAGATACGGATGATCGAGCCGCAGCTGCGCGACCGTGCGCACGCTGGCCGCCAGCATCGCCCAGCTCTCGTCTGCCATCAGGCGGCGAGCCGCCTCGACCTGCCGCCGGCCGGCCTCTGCGGCTCGCCGAGCGTTTGCCTCGTCGCAGTTGGCCAGGCGATTGGCGCGCTCGCGCACGCGACCGAGCACAGCATGCTCCTCCCAGCGCAAGCGCGAATCATGTGCGCCGAGCAAGGCAAGCAGATCGGCGGCAGTCTCCCCGCGCTTGGTGTAGCAGGCGCAGTTGCGCTCGCGCCGGCCGACGGTGAAGGGCAGATCGAGGCGACCAAGCAGCGCCACGAGCTCGTCGGCGAGGTCGCCGTTCTCGACCGTGAACTCCGCGTGCACAGGAGCGCCCGCCGCAGAGATGGAACCACAGCCGAGGAACATGCCGCGCAAAAAGGCCACCAGGCAGCAATGCCGGGCCACGAGCCGACGGGGTACGCGCATCTGCAGCTGGAACGCGTCTGAGAGCACGCCCACCTCGTTGAGAAGCTGCAGGTCGCGCTGGCCGGCGCCGAGCACGATCTCGTAGCGGCGCCCGGCCGGGGCCGAGCTCACAGTGCGCAGCTCAGCGTGCACGCCGAAAGGCTTGAGCAGAGCCAGCGCGCAGCGAGCCGTAGCCGGCAGGGCCAGCGACATGCGCACGGACACCAGCCCGCCGGCGGCCAAGTCGAAGGTGCCGGCACCGAAGAGTAGCCCCGAGAGCTGGGCGCGCCGACAGTGCTCGACCGTGGGCACCAGGACGCCCAGCTCGCGCTTGACGTCTTGCGTGAACGACACCGCCGCCTCAGCGCACGAGCTTGACGAGAGCGCGTGAGAGCAGGGCGGGGTCGTGGCGAAAGACGTTGCTGCCCGTGGCCAAGGGCGCGTGCACGACGCGCAGCCCGAGCTGCCCCAGCCGATCGTCGTCGACCGCCACCGGGCAAGCACCGGCTTGCTCGTACCTCGTGGCCAGATCGGCCGCGACAGGCGTCTTGTTGACGAGCACGACGTCGACGAGGCCGGCGGCGCCGTGCCGATAGAGCGCGTCGACGTGGTCGCCGCACGTGTAGTCGTCGGTCTCACCTGGTTGCGTCATCACGTTGCACACGTAAGCCACGCAGGCCCGCGTCCGCTTGAGAGCCTTGCCGACATCTGGGATCAGCAAGTTGGGGATGATGCTGGTGTACACGCTCCCCGGGCCGAGGACGACAAGGTCGGCGTCCTCGATCGCGGCCAGTGCCTCAGGCTGCGCCGCCGGCGAGGTCGGCGTGAGCCACACGCGCAGTGGCAGGTTCTCGGCGGCCGTGATGGTGCTTTCGCCGCTCACCTGCTCACCACCCTGCAGCTGAGCGTGCAGCACCACGTTCTCAAGCGTCGACGGCAGGACGCGCCCGCGCACCTTGAGCACGCTCGTAGACTCACGGATGGCGCGCTCGAAGTCGCCGGTCACCTCTGCCAAGGCGGCCACGAAAAGGTTGCCGAAGCTGTGGCCCTGCAGGCCGCCGTTGGAGAAGCGGTACTGGAAGAGGCGGCCCATGAGCGACTCGTCGTCGGCGAGGGCGACAAGGCAGTTGCGGATATCGCCTGGCGGCAGCACGCCCATGTCCTGGCGCAGACGGCCAGAGCTGCCGCCGTCGTCAGCCACCGTTACGACCGCCGTCAAGTTGCTCGTGTGGTGCTTGAGTCCCTTGAGCAGCACCGCCAGGCCGTTGCCGCCGCCGATGGCTACGACCCGCGGACCGCGAGCCAGACGCCCTGCCGAGAGGATCTCGCTCACCGAATCCGGCGTCGAGCGCTCAAAGCGCACCGTACCGCGCACGCCCAGGATAAGCCCCACCGTGCCGACCATGACAGCGTCGGCGACCAGCAGCAGCGCTGCCGCGCGGTGGCCGTTGAGCCAGCCCAAGCCGAGGCCGCGAACGAGCTCGTCTGAGGCCAGCAGACCGATGCCGACCAGCAAAGCACAGGCAAGGACGGCAGCCCCAGCCACAGCCAGCAACACCCAGCGTTTGAGGCCCAGACCCGGCCGCAACCACTCGACGTAGGGCAGTCTCATCCGTCCCGGGCTATGTCGCGATGGCGCACGACGGTGAAGTACCCCTGCTTCTCGTAGCGCTCGCCGAGCCAGGCCGCCACGGTCACCGAGCGGTGGCGGCCGCCGGTGCAGCCGATGCCGATGGTCAGATGCGCCTTGCCCTCGGCGGCGTAGCGCGGGAAGAGAAAGTCGAGCAGAGCCGTGAGGCGGCCCAGGTACTCGTCGGCGCCAGTGGACTTGACGACGAACTCCGACACCTCCGGGTCGAGGCCGGTGAGCTGACGCAGGCGCAGGTCGTAGTAGGGATTGGGCAGGAAGCGCACGTCGAAGAGGAGGTCGCTGTCGATCGGGATGCCGAACTTGTAGCCGAACGAGACGAAGGCGAAGACGAGGTTGGTGCGCCGAGTATGCTGAATGAGCTCCTCGTTGAGCCGCGCCTTGAGCTCCTGGATGGAAAGACTGCTCGTGTCGACGATGAGCGTCGCCCGGTCGCGCAAGCCGGCGAGCAGGGCGCGCTCCTTGCGGATGCCGTCGATGACTGTGCCGCCGCCGCCCAACGGGTGACGGCGGCGCGTCTCTTTGAACCGCCGCACCAGGGCCTCGTTGGAGGCCTCGAGGAAGACGAGCACGTATTCGACGCCACGTTCGTGCAGCTCGCCGAGGAGCTGCTCGAGCTGGCCAAAGTACTCCCCGCCGCGCACGTCGCTGACGATGGCCACCTTGTCGACCTTGCTGCCCTCGCGGCGGAAGAGGTCGACCAGCGTGGGCACAAGCTGCGGCGGCAGGTTGTCGACGCAGAAGTAGCCGGCGTCCTCGAAGGCGTCGATCGCCTGCGACTTGCCGGCCCCCGAGAGGCCGGTGATGACTACGAACTGGAGAGACGTGGTGGTCACGTGCTCACTCCTTGGGGGGCGTAGCCTTCCAGGCTCAACAAGCGTGCCTTCCAGGCCGGGTCGTCGCCGTAGTCGCCCAGACGGCCGTCGTTTCTGATGACGCGATGACAAGGGAGGATGACCGGCAGCCGATTGCGGGCCATCACCGAACCCACGGCCCGGTAGGCGTTCGGGTAGCCCGCAGCGACCGCCAGGTCGCGGTAGCTGACCACCTGCCCGTAGGGGACCGCCGCCAGAGCCTTGAGCACGGCGGTCTCGAAGGTCGTGCAGCCGTACGCGCGCGCAAAGGCCGCAACGTCGACGGCGAAGGCTACGGCCTCGCCGGCGAAGTAGCGCTCCAGAAGACGGCTCCACTCGCTGGGCGGCGCATCGGCGCCACCGGGCGCACGCCGGGTGGCCTGCGGCAGGTCATGTGCCAGCGGCATGCCACCGGCCAGCAGCAGCCGACCCACGCCCCAGGGCGTCTCGTAGTACTCCTCCCGGTCGGTGACCACCGAAGGCGTGATCTCAGCCTGCTTTGTGAAGGTGCGCATAGATCTCCCTCGCGACTTTGGGCGGCAGGCCCGGAACCCCTGCGATCTCCTCCCGCGTGGCCGAGACAAACCGCTCGGGACTGCCGAAGTGCTCCAGGATCCGGCGGCGTCGTGTGGGCCCGACCTTGGGGAGCTCGTCGAAGATCGTCGCCCGCTTGAGATCCCCCTCGCGGCGCTGTCGGTGAAAGGTTACCGCAAAGCGATGCGCCTCGTCGCGAACACGCTGCAGGAGCAGCGACGCGGGGTCGTCGGCAGGCAGCGCCAGCGGCTCCCGGCGGCCGGGCACGAACACCTCCTGGCGCTGTTTGGCGAGCGCTACGATGGGCACGTCAAGGCCGCTTGCGCGCAGAGCTCGCCCGGCCGCCGCGAGTTGGCCCTTGCCGCCGTCGACCACGATGAGCCCCGGCAGCTTGGCGAAGCTCTCGTCGAAGGGCGCGCCCGCGTCGGCACGGACCGCCACGTAGCGCTCGAGACGGCGCCCCACGACCTCACGCATCATGGCGACGTCGTCCTGGCCGGCCACCGAACGCACGGCGAACTTGCGGTAGTGCGCCTTCTTGGGCAGGCCGCCTTCAAAGACGACCATGGAGCCCACCGGATGGCGCTCGCCCAAGTTGGAGATGTCGTAGCACTCCACACGCAGCGGCAGCTCCGCCAAGTCCAAGACGGTGCGCAGCCGCTCGAGGGCGGCGATGCGCGAGGCGCTGCGGTCCTGCAAGCGGTGCGCCTCGGCCTGGCCGGCCAGCTCCGCATTGTGCTGCGCCAGCTCCTGAAGACGGCGCTTGGCACCACGCTGGGCGCGGCGCACCTCCACTTGGGCCCCGCGCCGCGCCGCCAGGAGCACCGCCACGCCCCCGCCGTCCTGCTCGAGGGGCGCGATGATCTGCGCCGGTATGGTCTCCGGCTGCCAGTAGTACTCCAGAATGAACTCCTCGAGCACCTCTTGGGCCTCGCGGTCGGCGGCGTTCTCGATGTAGAACGTCTGCCGCTCGACCAGCGCTCCTTCGCGCACGCGGAAGACCTGCACGTTGCCGCCCGGCTCGGCCTGCAACAGGCCGAGCACGTCGAACGAGCCTGTGTCGGTGCGCGCCACCTGGTGCTCCTGGACATGACGCACGGCTGTGAGACGGTCGCGCAACAGCGCCGCCTTCTCGAACTGCTGGGCGGCGGCCGCTACCGCCATCTCACTCTCGATGGACTGCGTCACCTCGGTGAGTCTGCCGCGCAAGAAGTCGATCACCTCCTGCAGCACACTCATGTACTCCTCGTGCGACACACGCCCGTCACAAGGCGCCAGCGAGCGCTTGATGAAGTACTGCAGGCACGGCGAGCCGCTCGCCCGGCCAGGCTTGTCGCCCCTGCACTTGCGGTAGGGGAAGATGCGCCCGATCAGTTCCAGCGTCTCGCGGACCTTGCCGGCGCTCGAGTACGGCCCGAAGTAGAGGTTGCCGTGCACGTGACGCCGGCGCGTGAAGCGCACGCGCGGCCACTCGTCGCTCAAGGTGATCTCTATGTAGGGGTAGCTCTTGTCGTCGCGCAGCCGCAGGTTGAACGGTGGCCGTGACTCCTTGATAAAGTTCTCCTCCAGCACGAGGGCCTCGGCCTCCGAGGCGGTGACCACATACTCGATGTCGCGCGCCCGGGAGACCATCTCCGCCGTGCGTCCCGTAGGCGCGGCACGCCCAGTACGGACGTAGCTTGCCAAGCGTTTGCGCAGCGCCTTGGCCTTGCCCACGTAGAGGACCTGCCCCTGCGCGTCCAGGAAGCGATAGACGCCGGGTTCGTTGGGGATGCGGGCGACGGTGTCGCGGAGCTCGGTCACGTGGCAGACCTGCGGGCAGCAGTGAACATCTTGCTTGATTCTACTCCTGCGCAGCGACCGCGACGCCGTGGAGCACGCGGCGCAGGAAGGCGCCGGTGTATGTGTGGTCGGGGTGCGCGGCGAGCTCCTCAGGCGTCCCGGCGGCCACCACGGTGCCGCCCTCCTCGCCGCCTTCCGGACCGAGATCGACGACCCAGTCGGCCGATTTGATCACGTCCAGGTTGTGCTC
>PMKX01000168.1 GCA_003158705.1 Actinomycetota bacterium | reverse complement strand
GTGTCCATCATGCCCGGCATGGAGGCGCGGGCACCGGAGCGCACCGACACGAGCAGCGGGTCCTCGGGGTCGCCGAACTTCTTGCCGGTCTCGGCCTCCAGGTGCGCGAGGGCAGCCTCCACCTGCTCCTTGAGCCTGTCGGGGTAACTGCCGTGGGCAGAGTAGTGGTTGCAGACCTCGGTGGTGATGGTGAATCCGGCCGGCACCGGCAGGCCGATGCCGGTCATCTCGGCAAGGTTGGCACCCTTGCCGCCCAACAGCTCCTTCATCTCCTTGTTACCTTCGCCGAAGTCGTAAACGTGCTTGGCTGCCATGCGTGCCTCCCGGCTGCTCAGGTCGTGGCCCCTGCGGTTGCATCGTTTGCTTTCAGGGCCGGCACCGGCAGGCGACCGAAGTCGCCGAACCGGCGCAACAGCCCGACAACGGCCCCCAGCTGGGCGAGCCGATTGGCACGCACGGCGGGGTCCGGGTCCATCACCAAGACGTCGTCGAAGTAGCGGTCGACGGCCGGCCGCAGCTTGGCGGCGGCAACCAGAGCGCTGCTGATCTCGAGATGCGCCAGCGCGTCGTCGACCGGACCGGCCGCGACGGCCAGAGCTTTGTGCAGCTCGCCCTCGGCCGGCTCGCTGAAGAGCGCTTCGTCGACCGCCACCGGCGCCTCGCCACTCGCCTTTTCGGCAAGCGAGGCGCAGCGGCTGTACGTGGTCACCACATCGTCGAAGAAGTCGCGACCCTCCAGGACGGCGAAGCTGCGCGCCCGCGCCGCCCGCGCCGGGATATCGGCCGCCGACGAGCCCAGAGCGGCCTCCACCATCGGGAAGGGCAGCCCCTCGTCGAGGAGCAGCACCTGCAAGCGCTCCCAGACAAAGGCTGCCGCCTCGGCGACGATGCCCTCCGCGTGGGCCACCCCCTGGTCGTCGTAGGCGACCAGGGCGGCACTCAAGAGGTCCTCCACGCCGCAGCGCAGGGCGAACTCGAGCGCGATGCGCACGATGCCCATGGCGGCGCGGCGCAGCCCGTAGGGATCGCGCGAGCCGGACGGCTTCTCGTCGGCGGCCCAAGCGCCGACGATGTTGTCGGTCTTGTCGGCAACGGCCAGCAGCGCGCCGGCCAAGCCGGCGGGTACGGGCGCCGTCGCCGACACCGGCAGATACTGCTCGGCGATCGCCTGGGCCACCTCAGCGGGCTGCCCCGCCGCCTGCGCATACAAGCCGCCCACGCGCCCCTGCAAGGTCGGAAACTCCTGCACCAGCTGGCTGGCGAGATCGGCCTTAGCCAGCCCCGCGGCGGTGGCGACGACCTGTTCCAGCTCGTTGTTCTCGCCGGCTTGGCCGGCCAGCCAAGCTACCAGACGCTCGAGGCGTCGTGACTTGTCGGCCAACGAGCCGAGCCTCTCGTGGAACACGACGTGTTGCAGCTTGGCGGCCATCGCCGTCAGCCCTTCGGCCAAGTCGCGCTCGTAGCTGAACTCGGCGTCGTCGAGGCGCCCTTCCAGGACTCGCTCGTTGCCACGCGTGACCAGCGGCGCCGCCGCAGGGTCGGCGTTGGAGACGTACAGGAACGCTGCCAGCAGCTTGCCGTCGCGGTCACGCACGGGGAAGTAGCGCTGGTGACTCTGCATGGCTGTGACAAGCACCTCATCGGGAAGACGCAGATGGCGAGCGTCGAAGCTGCCGACGTGCACGCTGGGCCACTCCACGAGGTAGAGGGCCTCGGCCAGCACGTCGCCGGGGTCGAACCACTCGCCGCCCACACGGGCGGCGCACTCGTCGAGGCCGGCCACGATCCGCGCGCGACGCTCATCCTGAGAGACGACGACCTTCTGTTCCAGCACGTGACGCACATAGTGGTCGGCTTCGTCGATGATGATCGGCGCGCCGAGCACGCGGTGGCCCTGCGACACCTCGCCGGCACCTAGGCCGAAGAAGGGGAACTCGATGGTGCGCTGGCCAAGCTTGCACACCAGCCAGCGCACGGGACGTGAGAAGCGCAGGTAGTCCTCGTCGGCCGGGCGGGCGCCCCAGCGCATGCCGCGCGTGACCTGGATGCCGCAGATCAGCCGCCGCGCCAGCTCGGGCACCACGTCGGCCGCGGCACGGCGCTCGGCGGCCACCTCGACGACGACGAACTCGGTGCTGTCCACCAGCTCGCGGCGCAGGAGCGCAGCGTCGGCGCCGCGCGAACGCGCGAATCCGAGGCCCGCCTTGGTGAGCACGCCGTCGGCGCCGTAGGCGACATCGGCGCGCGGGCCGCGAAACGCCTGCGTGAGCGGCGTCTGCTCGTCCGGCACGCCCGTGACCAGCACGGCCACGCGGCGCGGCGAGACGAGCACGCTCAGGCGAGTCTCGGCGAAGGCGGCCGCCGACGGCTGCGCTGCGGCCGCCCCGGCCTCGCCGCCGGTCTTGGCATCCTCCTCGGCGAGCAGCCGGTACTCGTTGAACAGCCGGTAGACAAGGCCGCCCCGCTCGCCGCGGCCAACGAGCTGGGTGAGGATGGACCGGCAGACCGCGGCCGGCAGCTCCTCGCAGCCGATCTCCAACAGGAAGGTGGTCACGACTTCGCCTCGTCTCCGCCCGCAGCGGCGGCCGCGGCCGCGCCGGCGCCATCGGCGCCGGCCACCAGCCCACGGCGCTGCTCGGCCTCGCCGCCCGGGGCGTTGACGTCCAGGTACAGCTCGGCCACCTTGCGCGCCAGGTTGCGCACCCGACCGATGTGCGCCGTGCGGTCGGTGACGCTGATGACGCCGCGCGCATCCAAGAGGTTGAAGGCATGGCTGCACTTGAGCACGTAGTCGTAGGCGGGCACCGGCAGGCGTGCCGCCAGGCAGCGCTCTGCCTCGGCCTCGTGCTCGCCGAAATGCCGGTAGAGCATGGCTGTGTCGGCGACCTCGAAGCCGTAGCGCGAGAACTCGTACTCGTTCTCCTTGTACACGTCGCCGTAGGTGACCGTCCGCTGCTCGCCGCTCTCGTCCGCCCACCGCGCCCACACCAGGTCGAAGATGTCGTCGACGCCCTGCAGGTACATGGCCAGGCGCTCGAGACCGTAGGTGATCTCGATGGTGATGGGGTCGAGATCGAAGCCGCCGAGCTGCTGGAAGTAGGTGAACTGGGTGATCTCCATGCCGTCGATCCACACTTCCCAGCCCAGACCCCAGGCGCCCAGCGTGGGCCCTTCCCAGTTGTCCTCCACGAAGCGTACGTCGTGCTCGCGCAGGTCGACGCCCAATGCCACCAGCGACTGCAGATAGACGTCTTGGATGTCCGCCGGCGAGGGCTTGATCACCACCTGGTACTGGTAGTAGTGGCCCAGACGGTAGGGGTTCTCGCCGTAGCGGCCGTCGGCGGGCCGCAGGCAGGGCTCAACGTAGGCGGCCCGCCAGGGCCGCGAGTCCAGACAGCGCAGGAAGGTGGCCGGGTTGAAGGTGCCGGCCCCGACCTCGGTGTGGTATGGCTGGACGACCACGCAGCCCTGGGACTCCCAGTACGCCTGCAGGCGGTCGATGATCGTCTGGTAGGTAGGCAGGGACGGCCCGGCGTCGCTACCGCGTGCTCCAGTGGTCATGATCCTCCACGTCGGGCCGCAGATTCTATCAACTGGGCCGAAGGCCCGCAAAGCGGGGCGCGGCGGATCCGGCGCGGCGGGTGGCGCCGGCCGGTGAGGCGGCGAGGCCAGCGCGGCGGGCACCGGCGGTCGTTCGCGCTCGCCGAGATCAGCCCCGGGCGAAGCGCAGCGCCTTGAGGCGACCGCCGGTGTGGTAGGAGTAGAGGTTGTGCACGTGCTTGAGGGCCTCCTCGACGTGCTCGGCCGCCGGCAACTCGCGCAATTCGGCCAGCGGCCGCTCCACGGACTGTCGCAAGTCCTCGATCGCCTCCGGGGTTATCGGCACGCCCTCAGCCAGGCAACGCTCGCACACCAATCCGCCGCGAGCAGCCGAGAAGGCCAGCGCCAGACCGCTGCCGCCGCACGACGCGCACCGGTCGAGGACCGGCAGATAGCCGGCCTCGTGCAACAGCTTGACCACCACACCGACGAGCAGCGGCGCCCGGATCGCCGGCCCGGCTACTCCGGCGTCGGCCTCGCGCAACGCGCTGCGCAGAAGATTGTAGACGCGTTCATGGGGCTCGTGCTCGGCGAACAAGCCGGCCGTGGCTTCGCAGGCCACAGCGGCCACGCCGAGCGCGGCACGATCCTCACGCAGGCGCGGGAACACAGCCACGAGCTGCGCCTGGGTGACCGTGAAGAGACTGCGACCCTGGAAGAGCACCAGGTCGCAGATGTTGAAGGGCTCCAGGCGGCCGCCCCAGCGCGACTTGGTGCGCCGCACGCCTTTGACCACGGCATCGACACGGCCGAGCTCGCGGGCGAAAAGGACGATGATGCGGTCGGCCTCTCCCAGAGGCCGCGAGCCGAGCACGACGGCCCGTGTCTCCTGATAGCGCACGCCTTCAACCCCACCTTTGGCCGCTGGCCGCCGCCGGTAGCCGGCGCACGGCTAGGACTTCTCGCGAGCGAACACGACCCGCGGCAGGCCGCCCAGGTCGGGACGCACGTCGATGTCCTCGTAGCGTCCGGCGCTGACGAACAGCGCCAGCACCTCGACGACCTTGTCCTCGGCGATCTCGACCGCCAGCGTGCCGTGCGGCTCCAGGAACGGCGGCGCCCCGGGGACGATGCGCTCGTAGAACTCCATGCCATGATCGCCGCCGATGAGGGCCACGTGGGGCTCGAAGCCGCGCACCTCGGGGCGCGCGCGGCGCAACGCGTCCTCGGTCACGTAAGGGGGGTTGGAGACGATCACGTCGAAGCGCGCGCCGCCGGGCAGGTCGTCGTACACGTCGCTGACCAAAAACTCGACGCGCTCCTGCAGACCCAGCCGCACGGCGTTCTGGTGTGCCATCTCCAGCGGCGCCGGGTGGATGTCGGTGCCCACCACGCGCACCGTCGGATGCTCGGCCGCCAGCGCCAAAGCGATGTTGCCCGAGCCGGTGCCGATGTCGAGCACCCGCGGCTCTTCCTTGTCGACCAGCTGGAGCCTCTCCAGCGCCACCTCGACCAGCGTCTCGGTCTCGGGGCGCGGGATCAGCGTGTTCTCGTTCAGCTGCAGCTCGATGGTACGGAACGCCTTGCGGCCCAGGATGTAGGCCACCGGCTCGCGCTTCTCGCGGCGCTTGACGAAGCCCGCAAAGCGCTCGCTCTCCTCGGCGGTGAGCACGCGCTCCGGCTCGGCGTAGAGGCGCTCGCGGCTTACGCCCAGCGCCTCGGCGAGCAGCAGCTCGGCGTCGAGGCGCGGCGAGAGCGAGTAGCTGGCCTCAAAGGCGGCGCTGGCCTCGCGGATGGCCTGCTTGACGGTCAAGGCGTGCGTCATGAGTCCGTGACGGCCGCGAGCTGCTTGCGACGGGCCTCGGCCGCCAGCGCCTCCGTGAACTCGTTGATGTCGCCTTCGAGGATCTCCGTGAGACGGTGCGAGGTGAGCCCGATGCGATGGTCGCTGACGCGGTTCTGCGGGAAGTTGTAGGTGCGGATCTTCTGCGAGCGGTCGCCACTGCCGACCATGCTGCGTCGTTGCTCGGCGACCTCTTTGTCCTGCTCCGCTTGGGCCATCTCGAACAGGCGAGCGCGCAGGATGCGCAGCCCCCGCTCCTTGTTCTGCAGCTGCGACTTCTCGTCCTGGCAGCTGACCACAAGCCCCGTGGGCAGATGCGTGATGCGCACGGCCGAGTCGGTCGTGTTCACCGACTGACCGCCGGGACCGCTGGAGCGGAAGATGTCGATGCGCAGGTCGTTGGGGTGCACGTCCACCTCGATCTCCTCGGCCTCCGGCATCACGGCCACCGTGGCCGTGGAGGTGTGGATGCGCCCGGCGGCCTCCGTGGCCGGCACACGCTGCACGCGGTGCACGCCACTCTCGTACTTGAGCGCCGAGTAGGCGCCCCGGCCGCGCACCTCGAGGATGATCTCCTTGAAGCCGCCGGCGGCGGCCTCTTGGGACGAGAGCACCTCGACGGCGAAACCGCGGCCCTCGGCGTGACGTGTGTACATGCGCGCCAGATCGCCGGCGAACAGCGCCGCTTCGTCGCCGCCGGCGCCGGCGCGGATCTCGATGATCACGTCTTTGGCATCGTTGGGGTCGCGCGTGAGCATCTGCGTGCGGATCTCTTCGGCCAACTGCGGGAGTCGCCCGCGGCTCGACTGCAGCTCGCCCTGCAGGTATGTGTGCATCTCGTCGTCGAGGCCGTCGTCACCGCCCAGCAGCTCCTCGGCCTCCGCCGCGGCTTGCTCGGCCTCGCGATACTGAAGCGTCAGGGCGTGCGCCGCCTCGAGGTCGGCGTGCCTGCGCGCCACGTCGGCGTAGCGCTTGCGGTCCGCCAGCACCTCGGGATCGGAGAGCTGCTCGGCTAGGTCCGCATAGGTGCGTTCGATCTCGGCGATGAGTCTCGTGATCATGGTCTCTCGCGTGTGCGCTGACGGGACGTGACGCGGCGCTGGCCGGGGCACGACCCCGTCCACATGCGCTACGTGCAGAGACGATTATACTCGCGCCGCGCCGTGGCCCGAGCGACAGCTACGCCATGACCTCCACACCCTGCACGGGCGGGCCGTCTTGCGGCTCCAACTCGATGATCTTGCCCAAAGCGGCCAGAGCTACCTCGAGCTGGGCCTCGTCGGGCTGCTTGGTGGTCATCCACTGCAGGGCGAGGCCGGGCGCCATGACGATGCGCACGAAGCGGCTGGTCTCGTAGCGACCGGCGAACTTGATGATCTCGTAGGAGACCCCGGCGATGAGCGGGATCAGCACCACGCGCGAGAGGATGAGCAGATACCAGACCGGCCAGCGCACGAGCGCGAAGACGATGATGGAGACGACCATGACCACCAGCAGGAACGAGGTGCCGCAGCGCAGGTGCAGGGTGCGGTACTTCTTGCAGGCCTGCGGGGTGAGTTCCTCGCCATGCTCGAGCGCATGGATCGCCATGTGCTCGGCACCGTGGTACTCGAACACCCGGCGCAGGTCGGGGATGCGCGTCACCAGGGCCAAGTAGATGATGAAGATGCTGACGCGAACAAGGCCCTCGACCAGCCAGAACCAGACGCCGGTGCCCAGCCAGTGCCGGAAGAGCCCGGTCAGGCCCAGCGGCGCCAGGAAGAAGATAGCCACCGCCAGAATGAGCGCCACGACGATGGTACCGCCGATCTGCTTCTTGCTGAGCTGCTCTTCCTCTTCGCCCATCGACTCGTTGGCGGAGATGCCGATGGCGCGCACGCCGATCACCAGCGACTCGATGAGGGCGACCACGCCGCGGGCGATGGGCAGCTTGAGGATCGGATAGCGCTTCATCCACGACTCGAGGGGCCAGAAGTGCAGGGCGATGCTCTCGTCGGGCTTGCGCACGGCCAGCGACCAGTTGGCCACGCCGCGCATCATGACGCCCTCGATGACGGCTTGGCCGCCCACCTGGGCGCGCCTGGCGGCCACGAGCGGCAAGGCCAGGACGCGCAGCAAGCTGCGAGAGGCGCGGCGGTTCGCGAGAGGACTCATGTAGAGGAGTATCGGCGGCGGCCGGCGCTTAGCTTAGCCGGCCGGCCCCAGCGGCCCGTCGACGTCGGCGACCAAGTAGGGGTCGCCGCAGGTCATCTTGCCCTCGGTGCAGCTGTCGTACAGACAGGCCGGGCCGGTCTTCTCAAAGAGGCAGGGCGACACGGCCTTGACCATGCCGCGCATCTCCCACGCCAGAGCGTTGATCTCCCACTGCGCCCGCCGGCAGCAGCGTACACGGAAGAAGTGGCGCAGCTCGCGGGCGTTCATGGTGACCACGATCTTGGTCTCGGCTGCGTTGGGCAGCACGAAGCGAGCGTCTTCTTGCACCGATTCCTTGCTGCGCCCCTCGGCGAGGCCAAGCTCGACGAGGCGCTCGTAGGCGGCGCGCGCCTGTTCCATGGCCGCCAGAAAGACCTTCTCGGCCTCAGGGTTGGCGGCCACGCTGGGCGGCAGGACGAAGCCGTCGGCCCCGCCGAAGCGCACGTAGCGCTGCGACTGCTGGTTGTAAGAGGCCAGCCGATGACGCACCAGCTGGTGCGTGCAAGCGCGCGAGACGCCGTCGACGGCGAACGTGAACGAAGCGTGTTCGAGAGCCGAGTGGTGGCCGGAGCCCACCAGGATGCGCACGAGCGCGGCCACGTCGGCGTCGCTCATGCCCTCCTTGAGCTCGGCCGCCGACACGGGCGCGTAGCACAGCCTGCCGGCGGTCGCCACGGCGCGGTCCGGGTCGGGAGTATGCTCCAGGAGCGTGACACGCAGCCGCGCAGGCATGAGGACGCTAGGTGGTGCTGCTTGTCTTCTTGCCGTAACGGCGCTGGAAGCGCTCCACACGGCCGCCGGAGTCGACCAGCTTCTGCTTGCCCGTGTAGAAGGGGTGGCACTGCGAGCAAAGCTCGACGCGCAGCTCCGGCTTGGTAGAGCGCGTGACGAACTCGTTGCCGCACGAGCAGTGCACCGTCGCCTCGACGTAGTTCGGGTGGATGTCTTTCTTCATCTGATCGCGTTCCTTCGCTGGCGTGCTTGGGTCGTGAGTCGAACCAAGGTCGGTATGGTAGCACAAAACGGCCACCCTGCCGCCCTAACGCGAGTTCTTCTGAAGCTGCGTGAGGAACTCGGCGTTCGACTTTGTCTCGCGCACTTTGTTGATGAGCAGCTCGATGGCGGCGTTGGGGTCGAGCGCGTGCAGCACGGCGCGCAACTTCCACACCATGGCCGCCTCGGCCGCGTCCATGAGCAGCTCCTCCTTGCGCGTGCCCGACATCTCGATGTCAATGGCCGGGAAGATGCGCTTGTCGGCGAGCTTGCGGTCCAGCCGCAGCTCCATGTTACCTGTACCCTTGAACTCCTCGAAGATCACCTCGTCCATGCGCGAGCCGGTNNGGTGTCGACCAGCGCCGTGGCGAGAATGGTGAGTGAGCCGCCGAACTCTATGTTGCGGGCGGCGCCGAAGAACTTCTTGGGGGGATACAAAGCCGTGGAGTCGACGCCGCCCGAGAGTATGCGGCCCGAGGCCGGCGTGTTGAGGTTATAAGCGCGCGCCATACGTGTGATGGAGTCGAGCAGCACGACCACGTCCTTGCCGGCCTCGACCAGGCGTTTGACGCGGTCGAGCACCAGCTCGGTGACCTGCACGTGGTTCTCCGACGGCTGGTCGAAGGTGCTGGCCACGACCTCGCCCTGCACGGAACGCTGCATGTCGGTGACCTCTTCCGGGCGCTCGTCTACGAGCAGCACGATGAGGCACACCTCAGGGTTGTTGGCCGTGATCGAGTTGGCGAGCTTCTTGAGGATGGTCGTCTTGCCGGCCTTGGGCGGCGACACTATGAGGCCGCGCTGACCCTTGCCGATGGGCGCCAGCAGGTCGATGATGCGCGCCGCCGTGTCGTGCTCTTCGGTCTCCAGGCGCAGGCGCTGCTCAGGGAAGAGCGGCGTGAGCTGCTCGAAGAAGGGCCGCTTGCGCGCCTCTTCCGGGTCCACGCCGTTGACGTTGTCGATCTTGAGCAGAGCGTTGTACTTCTCGTTGTCTTTGGGTTCGCGCACCTGGCCCGTGATCTCGTCGCCGCGGCGCAGGCCGAAGCGGCGGATCTGCGAGAGCGACACGTACACGTCATGGTCGCCCTGCGTGTAGCCGCTGGTGCGCAGGAAGCCGAAGCCGTCCGGCAGCACGTCGAGCATGCCCGTGCGCGTTATGGGCGGTCCTTCGTGGCGCTCCTGGCGCTCGGGGCGCTCCGGGCGCTCCTTGCCACGGTCGCGACCGCGATCGCGGCCGCGGTCGCGGCCACCCTGATCTCGGCCACCGCGCCCACCAGGCCGCTGACCGGCCTCCTTGGGCGGGCTGGGGGCTCCAGCTGGGGTCGCCCCGGGCGAAGCCGCCTCGGACTGAACCGCCTCAGACGGGGCCGGCTCAGACGCGGCCGGCTCGGGTGAAGCCGCCTCAGGAGAAGCCGCCTCGGGCGAGGCTGCTTCCGTCGTCACGGCAGCGGTCGCCGGCTTGCCATCCTCAGACGCCGCAGCGACCTGATCGCCGGCTTGTTCCGGAGGCACATCGACGACTGCCGCCGGCGCTCCGTCTTGCATGGCTGTGTCTCTCTCTGTCTGTTCTTCGGAAGGGCTCATAGCGATTGTCGTTCACCGACCTCCATAAGTGTGTCGTGCGACCCGGCAGAGTAGGACGAGCCGGACACCAGGCCTATGCACAGGAATCCGTCTCGAACTGCCCCTACAGTCGCACCTCGCGGCGGCGCTCTTTGAAGAAGAGGTGGAGTGTGTCGACGAAGCGCACCGCGGTGCAGCGCGTGCCTATGATATCAGAACCGGTGCACGCCCCGTTGGTCAAGTATGTATCACCGGCGCGCAAATTGCCACTGTCTGCGCCGGGTGCAACCGTCATTCCCCGGCATGGTCGAGCGGTCTCTGGTATTCGCTCACCGCGCGGAGGATCTCGGCCATGACCTCCTTGATGGCCAGGTCGATGCTCTCGTTCTCGATCACCATGACCTGCTCCTTCTCGGCGCGCGCCAAGATGAACTTCTGGATACTGCGGATCTGGCGGAAATGCTCGACGTAGCGCCGTAGCGGCCTGATGCCGCCGGTCTCCCACTCACGTACCGTGAAGTGGCTGCGGTGCAGCCCCGGGTCGTGCACCGCCAGCACGAACTGCAACACGAGCGCCTCACGCCAGCGGTCGCGGTCGAGGAACCCGGGCACGATGTGCACGCCCTCGATCACCATGCTCTGCGCCTCGTCCACGGCGCGCTCGACGAGGGCCTCGATGCCCACCGTCACACTCTCCGTCTGCTCGATGAAGCCGACCTTGCTGAGATCGGCCGACTTGGCCACCGGCACACGCACGGCGTCGGCGGCGTCGAACGACGAGTAGTGGATGGCCGGCATCAGGTCGGCCGAGAAGAAGGCGCGCATGACCTGGCGGACCATGTCCGTGGAGGCCACGCGCGTGATGCCCAGACGATGAGCCACCTGTGTGGCCAGCGTGCTCTTGCCGACGCCCGTGGTGCCGCCGATGAGGATGATGAGTGGGCGTTCCATGTGGCGCAACTCCTGCCACTGGCGGAAGCTCTCCATGAGCGCGTCCCCGTCGGCATCACCGAGCGTCTCGCGAGCTATGGCGCGCAGACCAGCCAGCGTGATGAACGGCTGCTTGGTGCGTCGCAAGTCGCGCTGCACGGCGGCGGCGACGTTGTAGGCACGCTCCGGCTGCAGACCGGTGGCCATGAGGGACTGCGCCATGAGACCTTTGGAGAAGGGCAGGCTGCCCTCCTGGTCGATGATCACGAGTTGGGAGTCATCCACCATCAGCCCTCCCTCCCGAAGCGCTCGCGGCAGCGCTCAGCCAAGCTCACCACGGCGCCATCCAGGTCGGCCTCGCCCAGGGGCAGCGGCTCGTTGTCGCAGAACACGATCCGCTGCCCGCCGGCAGCCGCCGCCTCGGCGACCACGTCGATGGCCGCCGCCTTGATCTCAGTCAGGAACACGTCGGCCTTGCGAGTGGCGCGCTCGACGGCCGCCGTCAACGCCGGCCGCCTGGCAAGGTCGCTCGAGGTGCAGGTCACCTCGGCGCCGTACTGCTCTTCCAGATGCCGCACGAGCACCGGCATGCGGCCCGCCTCGGCGGTAGTGAAGAAGGCCACTTTGCGGCCGCGGATCGGCTCCGCCGGCCGCGGCCGCAACACGGTCGGTATCACGTTCAGCTCGGGATTCACCGCGTGCACCTGCTCGATCAGGCGCCGCAGACGTGGTTCGTCGCTGTGCGGCGCCTCGCACATGGTCAGGATGAGAAGGTCGGAGAGCAGCATGCGATAAGCACCCAGATAGCCTACCACGTACTCCATCGGCTGTGCGGCTGAGGCAACACACACCGTCGCGTCGGCACGGACGGGCGGGATCACCGAGCCGCTGCCTTCCAGCAGCGCGAACTCGGCGGGCTGCTGTTCCAGCAACGCCAGCGCCTCGCGCACGTTGCTGTCGAAGGCCGCCCCGGCCATGCCGCCGCCGCAGCGCCGGCAGCCGATAGTCACGACGCCGGCCAGCGCCGCGTCCTCGTAGCAGTCCGAGGCGGCGTGGCCGCCGCGGCGCGACGCAGCCAGCAAGTCGCCGGCGGAAAGGCCGCGCCGGCCGTCGATCACCTCCGGTCGCGCCGGTCCGCCGCGCCCCATGGCCAGCACCACCACCGCGTCGGCCCCCAGCCGACGGCTGAGAAGCCGTGCCACGTGGCCGCTCACGGCCGTCTTGCCCACCCGCTTGCCGGTGCCGATGATGGCCAGCGACGGCTTGCCAGAGAGCCGGTCCAGCGTCTGCGGTGCGAACTCGAAATCGGCGCCCACGTAGCGCGCGCCCCGGGCCAGCGCCGAGCTGATGAGCGCGAACCGCTCGCGATACCCCAGCACCGGTTCGTCGGACAGGTCGACGACCACGTCGGCGGCGGTCTGTGCGAGCAGCTCACCCAGGGCGGCGGCGGCCACCCCCCCGGGCGCGCCGCCGGCCGAGGCCGCCGGCGCGCGGACCAGCGGCACGCCATACTCTGCGTCACCGGCTCCCGCCGCCTCGGCGCCAACAGCCGCCCGCAGCTTCTCCTCGCCCCCCAGGAACAGCGCCGCCGCCAGCTCGAAGCGCTCTGCCAGCGCGGTGAGCGTCGCACGCACCACGGGCGGGTAGTGCTCACCGTCGATCAAGACCACGGCGCGCGGACGCGTCTGGCGCTCTACGGGGTGCCCTCGACCTGTTCCGACCACGTGTTCTTCTCGAACGAGAGGGTCGAGGGCGAGAACTCGATGATCGTCTCGGCGCCGTGGAACGGCGACCGGCGCACGATCTCCACACGATCCTTTTCGATGGTGATGACGTTGTAGCAGGGCTTGATGTTGCCGCGCAGACGCAGCGAACAGCAGGTGCCGGTGTTGACCACGAAGAGGTCCTCGAGACGCCAAGCGTACGGCACGTGCTTGTGCCCGGAGAGCACGAGGTTCACCTTGCACCGCTGCAGCACCTCGAGCACGTCGCCGGCGTCGTAGACGATGTTGCGCTCCCGTCCGGTGCCGGGCACCGGCAGCAGATGGTGGTGCAGCATGAAGATGCGGAAGCTGGACGGCCGGGCGAACTTCTCCTCCAGCCAGCGGTAACGCGCCCTGCCGATGAGCCCGTAGTCCAGGTCGGGCTCAGACGAGTCGACGCCCACGAGCGTGACCCCGTCTCTGTACATGACGCAGCTGCGCGGACCGATCATCTCCTCGAAGTGCACGTAGCCGACGTGACGGGCGTCGTGATTGCCGGGGATGACGAGCACGTCGGGGCAGTCGAGACGGTCGAGGTAGCTCTTGGCGAGCAAGTACTCCTGTTTGAAGCCCATCTCGGTGAGGTCGCCGGTCACCAGGACCACGTCAGGCGCCAGCTCGTTGAGCTCCACCACGGCGCGGTCCATAAGGTTGGGCACGAAGTAGGGCGACCCCGCGTGCAGGTCGGAGATATGAGCCACGGTCAACGGCCGCGAGACGGAACAGCTACGCGCCTCGACTGCGTCATGAGTGGCGGGCGTATGGTCTTCAGGCATGGCCCCCGCCAAGGGATCGGCCCCGGCCGTCCTTGCCGACCGGTCCCGACCATGGTACATCGCAAGACCGGCCCTGTGCCAGGCCCGGCGTTCGGGTGACTTACTCGACGACCACGATGCGCGCGCCGCCCTGCTTGTCGCGCACCGAGAACGCCGTCTGCCCGCCCTCGCGGCGGAAGCGCAGGTTCATGGTCGAGTGGCCCACGTGCAGATTCGTCAGGGTGACCTCACCCAGCCACTTGGGCAGCACAGGGTCGTGCACGTAGAGGATGTTCTCCTCGGCGGCGGCATACAGACCGAGCACCGACTGCAGGATGAGGAACATCGACGCCGCGGCGCAGGTGTCGGGGCTGCAGGCCATGGGAAACGAGACCGGCTTGGGGATGGACTGGCGCGTGAAGCCGCAGAACAGCTCCGGCAGACGGAAGTTCTCGTGGGCCAGCGCCGCGTCGAACAGACCGCCGGCGATGCGGTTCGCCTCCTGCGTATAGCCGAGCTTCTTGATGCCGCGCACGATGATGGCGTTGTCGAGCGGCCAGACGCTGCCGTTGTAGAAGCTGACCGGGTTGTAGCCGGCCGCCTCCTTGCTCATCGTGCGCACGCCCCAGCCGGTGAACATGTCGGGCGCCATGAGCCTGTGCACCACGGCTGGCACGAACTCGTCGTCGACGATCCGCGACCAGAGGCAGTGGCCGGCGCTGGAGGTGACCGTCTTCACCTGCTTCTTGTCGCCGTCCAGGGCCATGGCCACGAACTGCTCGTCCTCCATCCAGAAGCGCTCGTTGAAGCGCCGCTTGAGCTCCTGCGCCTCCGCCTGCAGACGCTCGGAGAGCTCCACGTCGCCGAGCTGTCCGTAGAGCGTCGCCAGACGGCGCTTGGCGTGGTACACGTAGCCCTGCACGTCGGCGAGCGCGATGGGCCCCTCGGCCGGTCTGCCGTCGGCGTGCACGACCGCGTTGTGGGCATCGCGCCAGCCTTGGTTGGCCAGGCCGCTGCGGGAGCGGCGCCGATACTCCACAAACCCGTCGCCGTCGATGTCGCCGGAGGTGGTGATCCATGCCAGCGCCGCCTCGATGGGCTCGCGCAGCAGCTCGAAGAACTCGAGGTCGCCGCTCCACATGACCACCTCGCAGAGCAGCAGCAGGTAGAGCGGCGTCGTGTCGATGGCGCCGAAGTACGGCGTATGCGGGATAGCCCTGAGGTTGGCCAGCTCGCCCTGGCGAATCTCGTGGAAGATCTTGCCGGGCTCCTCTTCGCGGTAGACGTTGTCGACCTTGCCCTGCAAGCGCGTGGCCGAGCGGATGGTCTCCACCGCGAAGCGCGTGTCCAGCATCAAAGCCTCTACGCTGGCGAGGATCATGTCGCGGCCGAAGGGCGCCACGAACCAGGGAATGCCGGCCAGCAGCAGATTGCCATAGTCGGTGGGCGCGGCGAGCATACGCAGGTCGTTCTGCGAGCGGCGCAACACGGCACTGAACTGCTCATTGTCGGTGAAGACGTCCGTCGACTCGCTCGCCCAGTGTTCGTAGTCGCGGCGCACCGCCCCGAGCCGGGCGTTGAAGTCGCCGGCCACCGGCTCGGGCGCCCCCGGCTCCACGACCTGGATGTCGAAGCGCAGCAGGCGCCGCTCGCGCGGCGCCAGCGACAGGCGGAAGCGCACGCGACTCTTCTGCACGCTCTCCGGCTCTTCTTCGAAGGTGATGAGCGTCTTGCGCAGGATCTCGTCGACGCCCAGGTAGGCGAGCGTGAGCGTGCACCCCTCCCACTTCGGCGCCAGCAACGTGCCGCGCCGCGTGCGCCTTGTGCCACGGACCTCGAACAGGTCGGCGAAGTCCGCCTCGAAGTACAGGTCCAGGGCGAACTCCACCGTCTCACTGCCGAAGTTGCGCACGCGCAGGAGCTCGAACACCCTGTCGGCCACGAAGCGCGTGCGCCGCAGATGGATGCTAGCCTGCGGCACGCTGCTCTCGCCGTGGCCGCGAAGCTCGAGATTGGTGAACTCCATGGTGGCCAGGTAGTTGCGCTCGGCCGTCGACGACAACAGCACCGGCGGACGGCCACCGAGCTTGAGCTCGAGGCGGCTCAAGAACCGGGTGTCGTGGAAGTAGAGGCCGAGAGCCGAGTGCTCCGACTCCGGCAGGTGGCCGAAGGCGTCGCTGTACAGAAAGAGCTCGCCCTCCTTGATGGCCATGCGCGGCGCCCGCGACTCGCTCATCACGTAGCGCTCCGCGCTGGTAGCGACCGGACGGTCGCGATCGAGGCGCGAGAAGCGTTCGTCACCGACGACGATCTCGCGTTTGTGGTTCGGCTTGGTGCTCATGGCTACCGTGTCTCGTTCAACAGGGTGCGAGGGCTTCCTGCGCTGCGGCCGCTCGGCTGCCGCTGGCCTTGGAGCGGCGCACCCTCAGCTGGTTTCGGCCAGAAACAGGTCCATCAAGGCGGCCCCGCTCTCCAGGAAGAGCCCGGTGGTAGCGGCCGCGGTCTCACCGAACGCCGGCGCCCGAGAGCCATGGCCGCCGGCGAAGACGAACGGCACCGGCGGGTCGATGTGCGTGCGCAGCGAGACCGGCGTGTAGTGATCCGGCAGGACCATGAGCGCCGGCCCCGCGGCCACCAGCGGCGCCAGCACCTCGGCGTCGACGCGCTCGATGGCGCGCACCTTCTCCTCCACGCTGCCCAGGTGACCCGCCTCGTCCGGCGCCTCGACGTGCACCCAGACCAGGTCGTGGCCGGCCAGCGCGGCGACGGCTGCGCGCCCCTTGGCGCCGTAGTCCGTGTCCAGATCACCGGTGGCGCCGGGCACGTCGATAACGTCGAGCCCGGCCAGGCGGCCGATGCCGCGCACAAGGTCCACGGCGCCGACCACGGCCCCGCTCAGACCGTAGAGGTCCCTGAAGCTCGGCATGCTCGGGCGCCGGCCCTCTCCCCAGAACCAGACGGTCGTGCCCGGGCGTGTGGCAGCCAGGACCTCGCCGGCGCGCGCCTGTAGCCTCGCCAGCTTGGCGGCCGCCGGCGAGCCACCGGTGCCGGCGGCCATGCCCGGCAGGTAGTCAGCCGCCGGCCGGTCGAGGATGTCGTGCGGCGGCGTACAAGGTACGAGCTCGCCGCCGTGCCACACGAGCAGGCCGCGATAGGTCACACCGGCATAGAACGAGAACTCCTCGTCACCCAGCTCTTCTTGCAGCTTGGCGAAGCAGGCCCGCGCCTCGTCGTTGGTCACGTGGCCGGCGGTGTTGTCCGTGAGCAGGCCGCCGGCCACGGTGACGAGGTTGCAGCGATACGACACGTCGTCCGCGGCCAAGTCGACGATGTTCACGGCCTCGAGCGGGCTGCGCCCGCTGAAAACGGCCGCCGGGTCGTAGCCCAGCACCGAGAGGTTGCCGATGTCGCTGCCCGGCGGCATGCCGGCGGGGATCGTGCGCACCAGCCCGACCACGCCGTCGCGCGCCAGAGCGTCCATGCAGGGCGTGTGCGCCACCTCGAGCGGCGTGCGCCCGTCCAGCTCGTCGATCGGCAGATCGGCCATGCCGTCGGGCACGAGCAGGACGCGCTTGCGCATCAGACCGGGACCACAGCCAGGACGCGCTCGATCTCCGCCAGCGGATCTTCCGTGAACGCCGGCTGGGCGGCCGTGCGCACAGCCGTGTCCGGGTCCTTGAGGCCGTGGCCGGTGAGCACGCAGGCCACGCGCGCGCCGGCCGGCACGCGACCGTCGGCACGCGCTTTGCGTAAGCCGGCGATAGAGGCCGCCGAGGCGGGCTCGCAGAAGACGCCTTCCAGGGCGGCGACGAGCTTGTAGGCGGCGATGATCTCGTCATCGGTGACCATGTCGATGAAGCCGCCGCTGTCGTGTGCCGCCGCCAAGGCCTCCTCGCCACGCGCCGGGTTGCCGATGCGGATGGCGGTGGCGATCGTCTCCGGACGCTCCACCGGGTGGCCGAGCACCAGAGGCGCCGCGCCCGCGGCCTGGAAGCCGAGCATCTTGGGCAGACTGTTGCTCACGCCGGCCTCGCGATACTCGCGATAGCCCTTCCAGTAG
>PMKX01000056.1:29514-33023 GCA_003158705.1 Actinomycetota bacterium | reverse complement strand
CCATCGTCGGTGTGCCTTCCTTGATCTTGTGGCCCTCGGGGCCCTCCTCACGGATGTTCTGACCGAACTCGTTGCGCCGCAACCACTGGATGAACCATGGGCCGATGGCCAGCATGACCACCATGGCCACGATGCTCGCCGCCATGGCCCTAAACATCGGTACTCTCCTCGCGCTCCCCTGCCGGTCGCCGCAGGGCGTCGGCGATCCGCTCCAGATGCATCGCGCGTGAGGCCTTGACGAGCACGGCGCTGCCCGCGGGGACCACCTCGGGAAGCGCCTCCATACATGCCTCGACGGTGGCAAACCAGCGCTCGCCGGCAGCGCCGGCGAGGTAGTTGCGCCCCAGGTCGCCGACGGCGATGAGGCGCACGCCGGCGCGGCCGACGTACTCGCCCACGGCGCGGTGGAAGGCGGGCGCGCCGGGCCCCAACTCATACATGTCGCCCAGAATGGCCACGGGTGGCCGGCCGTCGGCGATGCCGAGCAGGTGGTCCACGGCGGCGGTCGCCGAGATGGGGCTGGCGTTGTAGGTGTCGTTGAGCATGAGGCCGCCACCGGCCAAGGCCACGATCTCGCCGCGCAGTGCCGAGAACTGCACCTGGGCGGCGCCGGCCTTGGCCTCCTCCAAGCGGTAGCCGAGTTCGACGAAGGCAGCTATGGCGGCCAGCGCATCGGTCAGGTAGTGCTCGCCGGTGAAGTTGAAGTCGAACGCCGCCCGATGGCCGAAGGCGTCGATGAGGGCGTGCGTGCCGGACCCGCGCCGCTGGTTTTCGACGGCGCGCACGTCGCCGTCCGGGTCTCCGAAGGTGACCACGCGTCCGCGGTGACGCCGTACGTGCGCATCGAGCAGGGGCTCGGCCTCGGGGACCACGACAGTGCCCTCGCCCAGCTCCTCGATGAGCTCCGCCTTGGCCGCCGCCACATCTTCCATGCCGCCCACCAGTTCAAGATGGACCGGCGCGACGTTGGTGATCACGCCCAGGTTGGGTCTGGCGATGCGTGCGAGGTCACGGATCTGCCCGGCGCCACGCATCGCCAGTTCGGTCACGATCACTTCCGTCCTGTGCTCGGCGGCCAGCAGGGTCAGGGGCACGCCGATCTCGTTGTTGAAATTCTGGCGCGTGGCCACCACCTCAGCCACCGGTCGCAGGAGGGCCGTAAGGATGTCCTTGGTCGAGGTCTTGCCGGCGCTGCCCGTGATGGCCACCACCAGCGCGCCACTGCGGGTACGCACGGCCGAAGCCAGCCTCGCCAGCGCCACCCGACCGTCGTCGACCACGATGTGTGCGCCGCCGGGCGGCAGCTTGGCCGCGGTCTCGGCGCGCACGACCACAGCGGCGGCTCCAGCCCGCAGAGCAGCTCCGGCGAAGTCGCCGCCGTCGTCATGCTCGCCCCGCAGGCCGATGAACAGGTCGCCGGGCGAGAGGGTCCGGCTGTCGATGGACACGCCGCGCACCTCGACAGACTCATCCTTGCACACGAGGCGGCCGCCGCAGGCGGCCGCGACCTCGGACAGTTTGAGCGGCAGCATCTACACCTCCGCCCCGCGCCAGCCCTGAAGAAGCTCTTGAGCAACGCTGCGGTCGTCAAAGGGGATGCGGCGGTCGCCGATGAGCTGGCCCTGCTCGTGACCCTTGCCGGCGATGAGCACGACGTCGCCGGCGCGAGCCTCCGCCAGGCACAGGGCGATAGCCGCGCGACGATCCGGCTCGACGACCACGCGCCGCAGGTGCTCCGCCGCCACGCCGGCAACGATCGCGTCGATGATGGCCAGCGGGTCCTCGGTGCGCGGGTTGTCGGAGGTCACAAAGGCGAGGTCGGCCAGGCGCGCTCCGATCGCACCCATAAGGGGACGCTTGCCGCGGTCGCGGTCGCCGCCGCAGCCGAACACGACCAGCACGCGCCCGGTGGCGATGTCACGCGCGGCCACAAGTGCGTTCTGCAGAGAGTCGGGCGTGTGCGAGTAGTCCACGAGCACCGTGAACGGCTGCCCGGCGCGCACAGGTTCGAAGCGGCCGGGCACGCCCTCCGCGCCGGCCAAGCCGTCTGCCACGGCCTCCACCGGCAAACCGAGAGCGAGCATCGACGTGGCCGCGGTCAGGGCGTTCTCGACGTTGAAACGCGCCGGCATGGGCAGCTCCACCGCCCGCTGCACGCCCAGCCGGGGAACAGCAAGTGCGAAGCGCGAACCCTCGGCGGCCAGATGCAGGTCCGTCGCCTGAGCGTCGGCAGATGGCTGCGACGAGCCGCCAGTCTCGTCGGCGACGGCGAACGTCCACAGGTCGTCGCCGTACAGCGGCCGGCAGTCTTCGGCCAGCTGTCTGCCGCGTTCGTCGGCCATGTTGACGATCGCCGCCGCATGCGGCTGGCGCTCGCCGTCCGGCAGAAAGAGACGCCGCTTGCAGAGGAAGTACTCGTCGAGGTCGGCGTGGAAGTCGAGATGGTCGCGGGTGAGGTTGGTGAAGGCGACCGCGTCGAAGTCGACGGCGTCGGTGCGGTGCAGCGCCAGAGCGTGCGACGAGGCCTCCATGGCGCAGCTCAGATCACCGGCGTCGACCATGCTGCGGAACATGCCCTGCAGCTCGAGCGACTCTGCGGTGGTGAGCCGGACCGGCACGTCCTGGCCGCCGATGCGATTGCACACGGTGCCCAGCAGACCCGGCCGCAAGCCCGCGGCGGCGAGGATGTCGGCCATCATGTGCGCCGTGGTCGTCTTGCCGTTGGTACCGGTCACGGCGGCCACCTTGAGCCGGCGCGAAGGATCGCCCAAGAAGCGCGCCGCCGTGAAGGCCAGCGCGCGACGAGTCGAGGGCACCACGACCTGCGTCACGTCGAGCTCGAGATGCCGCTCGCACACGAGCGCGACGGCGCCGGCGGCGACCGCTTGTGCGGCGTAGTCGTGTCCGTCGGCCTTGAGCCCGGCGATGCAGAAGAAGAGCGTGCCGGGCTCGACGTCGCGCGTGTGGTAGGCGAGCTTGAGAACGGCGAGGCGGGGGTCCCCTACGATGGTAGCGTCGGCAAGTCCGGCGGCGAGTGCTGCAAGCTCCATGTGGCCGCATTCTACCAAAGGGCCGTCCCTCCTCCTGCCGCGCCGTCGGAGCTTCCGCGGCGAGAGCTCAGGGAGCAATGTTCAGATGCTGCAGCGCGAATTCGGCGATGTCGCGCACGGCGGGTGCAGCCACCGTGCCACCCCAGTAGGGATGCGGCTGGTCGACCGCCACGAGCACGACAAGCTGAGGGTGCTGGGCAGGCACGATGCCGACGAACGAGGCGAAGAAGTTGTAGTCCGAGTAGCCACCGCCGTTCGGCAGCGCCTTCTGAGCCGTGCCCGTCTTGCCGGCCACGACGTAGCCGGGGATCTGTGCCGAGTTGCCGGTGGCGCCCTCCTTCTCTACGACCTCGGTGAGCATGGCCATCATCTCTTTGGCCACCTTGGGCGAGATCACGCGGCGCTGTCCCGCGGGCTGCACCACGTGCGTGCCGACTTGCGCCGTCAGATGTGGACGCA
>PMKX01000056.1:21399-29427 GCA_003158705.1 Actinomycetota bacterium | reverse complement strand
AGCAGCCGCTGCTGGCCCAGAAGCATGCCGATCTTGACGGCGCCGACGTTGCTCGAGTAGGCGAGGATCTCACTCACGGTCATGGATGTGGCGCCGCGTGACTCTGCCTCGTGAATGGTACGGCCGCCGACCGTGATGCTCGGCGGCAATGAGAATCTCGTGGATGGCTTGACCAGCCCCTCCGAGAGGGCGCCGGAGATGGTCACGGCCTTGAAGATGGAGCCCGGTTCGTACGCATCAGTGATGGCGCGTTCACGGGTAGCGTAGCCCGACTTGCCATACGTCTTGGCGTCCACCAGCGGCACCGACGCAAGGGCGTAGATCTCGCCCGTGCGGGGATCCATGACCACCGCCGTGGCGCCTTTGGCGTGGAAGGTCCGCACGGTCTTTTGCAGTACGTGCTCGGCCGCGTACTGGATGTCCTCGTCGATGGTGAGGCGCACGTCGCTTCCCGGGACCGGCTGCACGGCCTTGAGCGTCTTCAGGTCGCGGCCTGCCGGGTCGCGTACCACGACCTCGCTACCGCCGCGCCCGGAGAGCTGCTTGTCATACTGCAGCTCCAGACCGGCGAGGCCCTGGTTGTCCGTGCCCGCGAGGCCCAGCGCCTGCATCGCCAATGTGTCCATCGGATAAACGCGTTTCTCTTCGGGAAAGCTGCCCACGCCCGGCAACTCGAGGGCCAAGGCCTTGGTGGCTAGTGCTGGGCTCACTTTGCGCGCCACGTAGGCGAAGCCGCTGGAGTGGCGAGCCAGGGTCTTCTGCAGCGCCCAGGTCGCCGGCCCTTTGAGGCGTAGAGCATGCGCCAGCTGCGTCGTCGCCGCCGCCGGGTCTTTGAGCATGTACGGCGTCGCAAACACCGTCTGCATGGGCTGACCCACGGCCAGGTCTTGCCCCCGCCGGTCCACGATGGCGCCGCGGTGGGCCGGCAGATCGACGGTGCGCATCTGCTGACGCAAGGCCATGGCCGTCAGGTTGTCGGACGTAGAGGCCAAGGCGATGGCTTTGCCGCCGGCGACAAGGAACAAGACCACAAAGAAGATGCGCAGCAGACGGATGCGGCCATCCACAGCTTGGCTGCGGCTGGCAGCGTCGCCACGGGCAAGAGAACCGGCGACACGCCGCACACGACGGGCGCCAGTAGCGCGACGCCCTCCGCCGCGGCGCGCGCCAGCCATCAGCGACTCGCCGCCCCGGCGCCGTGCACCGTCAGATACTGCACGTTGGTGGCCGCCACCAGACCGAGTCGGCTGAGGGCCACGTTGTGGATGCGGATGCTCGACGAAAGACGCGCCACTTCCTCGGAGAGCGACTCGTTCTCACCCGCAAACTGGGTCTGGGCGCGCACGACGGCATCGGTCTGGAGGCTCTTCTGCACCACGGCGAAGCTCAGCGCCACGCGGCCTATGCCAAGAGAAGCCACACAGACGAGGACTGCGACCAGGCGCCATGAGCGCCGAACGCGCGCCTGCGGCCGGCTACGCCGCCGCGGCGCCCGCTGCAGACTCGGCCGCGGCGCCCTCGGGGGGTCGTCGTAGAGCGGCTGGGCAGCCATCGCGCGTGCTTGTCCCGAACGCGCCATGCCGCCTCCTACAGTTTGACGGCCGCGCGCAGCTTGGCCGGCTTGCTGCGCGGGTTGAGCTCGATCTCGCTGGCTCGCGGCGTGACTGGGCGGCGCGTGAGCACCTGCATCGTGGGCTCATGTCCGCAGACGCACACGGGCAGGCCCGGCGGGCAGATGCAGCCCGCGGCGTGACCGCTCAAGAACTGCTTCACCATGCGGTCTTCGAGCGAGTGGAAGCTGACCACCGCCATACGCCCGCCCGGCCTGAGCGTGCGGTAGGCCTCCTCGAGCCCGCGGGCCAGCGACTGGAGCTCGTCGTTGACGACGATGCGCACGGCCTGGAACACGCGCCGGGCCGGGTTGCCGGCTGCGAACCGAGCCGGCGTCGGAATAGTGCGCTTGATGGTCTCCACAAGCTGGCCCGTCGTCTCGAACTGCGAGCGCCGGCGCTCGGCGACTATGCCGCGGGCGATGTTCTTGGCGTAACGCTCCTCACCGTAGCGCCGGAACACGTCGGTGAGCTCGTCGGCCGACAAGGTGTTGATGAGCTCTGCGGCCGTGAGCGGCAGCCCGGGATCCATGCGCATGTCCAGCGGAGCGTCGTACGCATAGGAGAAGCCGCGCTCGCGACGGTCGAGCTGCATGGAGCTCACGCCGAGGTCCATGTAGACCATGTCCAGCGACGCGTCTGGCCGGTCCGCCAGCACATCCGCGAAGTTGCCGTGATAGAGCTCGCTGTGACAGCCGGCTGTCCGCGCAACGTCACGGAAGTACTCAGCCACGCTCGGGTCTCGGTCGCAGGCGATGAGCGTGCCGTCGCTGCCGAGTCGTTCGGCGACGGCAGCAGCGTGGCCGCCGGCGCCGAACGTGGCGTCGAAGGCTGTCTCGCCAGCTGTGGGCTTCAGAAGATCGAGGAGCTCCTCCACCAGCACGGGGGTGTGCGCGAGCGCCATCTCGTACTCACGAAAGTGCAAGCTCGTCTGCGGTAGCATCTGCACCCTCCTCCATCTCCTTGCGGTAGGCGGCCCACGTCGCGCGGTCCCAGATCTCGACGTGGTCTTGGACGCCGATGATGGTGACGTCCTTGCTGATCGCGGCGAACGCGAGCAGACCGTTGGGCAGCTTCACTCGTCCCTGCCCGTCCAGATGCTCGCTCGCGGCGTTGGCGAAAACGAAACGCATGAGCTGCCGGCCCTTGCTGCTCATCGCCGACAGGTCGCGCAGGCGTTCGGCGACAAAGCGCTCCCACTCTTCCGGGGGAAAGGCGCTCAGACAGTGCTCGAATCCGCGCGTCACGACGATGCCCTCGGCGAACGTGGGGCGAAAACGTGCGGGGACGGCGACGCGGTTCTTCGCATCGAGCGTGAAGTCGAACTCCCCAAGCAGCCCCGACCGTTGCATGTGGGCCACTCTACCCCACAATTCCCCACAATGCAACACTTCTCTGGCCAGTTCCACACACTGCGATGAACGTGCCCCACCGGTCCCTGCGAGATGCACATCCCGAAGCTGCGGCGGTGCGCCTTGGACGAGGCCTGCAGAGGCGGGACCCGCNNAACCCAGCCGGGGTGTCGTTACTGCGACGGTGGCGGGAGCTTGATCTTCAGACCGATGCGCAGGTTGGCCGGGTCCGTGATCTGCGGGTTGAGGGCCATGAGCTGGGAGATGGTCACTCCGGTCTTGGCCGAGATCTGCGACAGGGACTGGCCGGCCTTGACCACGTAGTACTTGCGGGCCGGCCTGGCGGCTTTGGTGGCCGCAGCACCGGGCTTGTGCGGCGTGGCCTTGGACGACCCGCTGAGCACTGTGCGACCGAGGATGCTGACGATGACGACAACGGCCACCAGAAAGATGATCGGCGCCGCGAAGCGCGCTACGTGCAGGCCGCTCACCCGGCCGCGGAGCCTGAGCCGCCGGGCATCGGGAAGCAGGCGGGGCACGTCCAGTGGGATGGGCTCGTGCGTGGCGACCTCGCGGCCGCCGAGAAAGTGCAGACGGTCGAGAGCTTGCGTCTCCAGGTCGCGCTCGCTGCCGGCCCACTGCGTGGGGTCGGGCGACACCTCGCCGGGCGACACGGCATCCGCAGGCACGTCGGCGCCAGGCGGTGGCGCGGGCTCCCGCGGCGGCACGGCATCTGGCGGCGCGGGCTCCCGCGGCACGGCATCCGGCGGCGCACCCTCTGCCCCCAGCGGCGCGTCCAGATAGTAGTGGCCCAAGTCGTCGGTCATGACCCCCAGCCAAGCTGCTTGCGCATCGCCTCGGCCGCCGCAGCGGCGGCCGTCCTGTATTCTGTACCGCTTTCCTCGCCGGCGTAAAGGATTGAGCGTGATGCGTTGACCACATAGCCGGCTGCCTCGCCGCTGGCGATGCCGGCGAGAGCCTCGGCATCGCCGCCCTGCGCGCCGAAGCCGGGCACGAGCAGGAAGGCATGCGGTAGCGCCGCGCGCACGGCGCGCAGCGATGTGGGCGCCGTGGCGCCGGCCACGGCGCCCACATCGCTGTAGCCGTAGTCGCCCACGCACTCGGCACCCAGCCGGCCGACAAGGTCGGCTACGTGCAGGTAGAGCGACCGGCCGTCGCACTGCCGTTCCTGCAGGTCGCCCGCACCCGGGTTGCTCGTGCGCGTGAGCACGAACACGCCCCTGCCTTGCGCGCAGTAGCCAGTGAACGGTACGAGCGAATCGGCGCCCAGATAGGGACTCACAGTGACGGCATCCGCGCCCAGCCCCGGGGTGATGGCCCCGAACGCCGACGCGCCGCCGAAGAGCGCCTGAGCGTAAGCGCGGCCGGTCGAAGCAATGTCGCCGCGCTTGACGTCGACGATGACCGGCAGATCGTGGCTCTGCGCACAGCGGACGACGGCGGCAAGGGCTTGCCAGCCGGCCGCCCCATACTGCTCGAAGAACGCTGCCTGCGGCTTGACGCAGGCCGCCACGCCGGCGACGGCGTCGATGATGCCGCTGCAAAAGTCCTGGATGCAGGCGGCCGCGGCCTGCTCGACGCCCAGATCGGGCACCTGACGAGCGTACGTGGCAACCAGGTCGGGCGGCATGCGCTCCAGGTCGGGGTCGAGCCCGACGCACACGACGCTGCGGCGCGCCAGGATGGCCGCCGCTAACCGGTCAGAAAAATGCATGCGCCAAGGCTACTACGAGTACCGGGGCGACGGAAGTACCTGCCGCGGTGGCGAGCGTGCCGGCGGCATGGCCACCGGCGAGGCAGCGCCGCTGGGGCCGGACGGCCATCGATCCCCGTGCCGCTGAGGTGGGTGGCGCGATGCGATAGGCTGTAGTCATGCTGATGGGCGAGGAGACATTCCGGGCCTGCTTGAGCGCCGTGGCGCGCGACCCGCGTGCCGCGGCGCTCTTCTGCGACATCGACGGCACCATCTCACCCATCGTCGCCGAGCCGGATACTGCCCGAGTGCCGGCGGCGTTCCGCAGGGCACTCACGGCTCTTGCACACCATCTGGGTCTGCTGGCCTTCGTCACCGGCCGCGAGCTGGCTGAAGGCCGCACTATGGTCGACGTAGCCGGCGCCGCATATGTGGGCCAACACGGCTTCGAGACCATGAGGCCGGATGGCGAGACTCAGGGCGCCGCAGCGGCCGAGCCGTACGTGGCCGCCGTGCAAGAGTCCGCCCGTCGCGCCGGCCAGCTGGCCGTCCGCCTGCCCGGGCTGGTCATCCAGAACAAGCGCCTCATGTTCGACGTCCACTACCGCAATGCAGCCGACCCGGTGGCGGCCCGCGAGGCGATAGAAGACGAGATCGTCGCGCCGGCCCGTGCGGCAGGGCTCGCCGTCGCCACCGGCCACTTCGTAGTCGAGGTGCTGCCGCCGCTGCCGGTGAACAAGGGCACGGCCGTAACGGAGTTGCTGACGGCGCGTCCGCAGATCGTGACCGCGCTGATGTTGGGCGACGACCTCACCGACACGACCGGCTTCGCTGCCGTGCACGAATGGGCGGCGGGGGCGACTGGGCGCGTGGCCTGCGCCCTCGCCGCCCTCACGGAAGAGACGCCGACGGCGGTACGCGAAACGAGCGACGTGTGGGTGGCCGCCACGCCGGGCGTGCTCGAGGCGCTCACACAGCTGCTCGCGGCTGTCGGCGGCTAAGCCGACCTCCGCAAACGGCTCGGCCTCTGACCTAGCGCCCCCTGAACTCGGGCTTGCGCTTCTCGAGGAAGGCGGCCATGCCCTCCGTCTGGTCTTCGCTGGCGAAGCAGAGTGAGAACAGGTCGCGCTCGATCTCCTGCCCAGCGTCGATATCCACGTCGCGCGAGTAGTGCAGGGCCGACTTGCAGTAGCGCATCGCCAGCGGGCTCTTGGCGGCCAGCTCGCCGGCCAGCTTCATCGCCTCGTCCATTAGCGATTTGCACGGGTAGACCGCCTGCACCAGGCCTATACGCAGGGCCTCATCGGCGCCGATCGAGCGCCCGGACAAGCACAGGTACTTGGCCCAGCCCATGCCCAGCGCCCGCGGCAGCCGCTGCGTGCCGCCGAAGCCGGGCGTGATGCCCAAGTCGATCTCCGGCTGCCCGAAGCGGGCCGACTCGGCGGCGAAGCGGATGTCGCAGGCCAGGGCCAGCTCGCAGCCGCCGCCGAGGGCGAAGCCGTTGACGGCGGCGATCCACGGCTGCGGCGCACCTTCGATGGCGGCGCACACACGGCGCCCCAGCCACGAGAACTGGCGCGCCTGCTCCGGCGTGAGATCCTTCATGGCGGCGATGTCGGCGCCGGCCACGAAGGCCTTGTCGCCGGCTCCCGTGAGCACCACGGCGCGCACATCGGCGTCGGCCGCCAACTCGCGCGCCGCACGCAGAAGCTCGCCGTTCGTCTCCTCGTTGAGGGCGTTGAGCGCCTCCGGCCGGTTGACGATGACCACAGCCACGCCGGCTTGGCGGGTTACCTCCACGGCCATGGCGAGACCTCCTTTGCGGCTTGGCGACTGTTCGTGTGCACTACGTGCGCTGCGCGCCCGCTGTGCGCCACGACTCTATCCTATCGCGCCGCNNGCGCCGCCTACGCGCGCAGCTTGCGCAGCGGCGCCACGCTGGCCATGAGGCGGCGTTCCGAGCCGTCGTTCTCGAAGCGCACGAGCACGATACCGCCGCCTTCGACGGCCAGCACGGTCCCTTCGCCCAGCAGAGCGTGCAGCACACGCTCGCCGGCAGCGAAGTACTGCCCGACGACCTTCTCGTCCAGCTCGTCGCCCTCCAGGCCGGTGATGCGACGGCCGCTGCCGGGTGTGTCGCCGAAGCCTTCCGCGTCCCACTCGCGGCGACGGCGGCCACCCTCGCCGCTCTGCCGGTCGGCGCCCCAGCCGCCGCGCGTAGCGGCGCCACGGCCCCCGATCACACGCCGCTCCACAAGGTGAGCCGGGATCTCGCTGAGGAAGCGCGAGGGGATGTTGTACATGCTGCCGCCCCAGATGCTGCGTGCCCGGGCATGGACCAGATACAGCCGGTCCATGGCACGCGTGATGCCCACATAGGCCAGGCGCCGCTCCTCCTCCAGATTCTGCTCATCGAGCGAGCGCTGGTGCGGGAAGATGCCTTCTTCCATCCCGGTGACGAACACGACCGGGAACTCGAGACCTTTGGCGTTGTGCAGGGTCATGAGGGTGATCAGCTCACTCGCGTCGGCATACGAGTCCACATCGGCGAACAGCGACACCTCCTGGAGAAAGCCCTCCAGCGAGGGCTCGGTGGCGCGCCGGTCGTACTCGGCGCACACGCCGAGGAACTCCTCGAGGTTCTCGAGGCGACCCTCGGCCTCGAGCGTGCGCTGCGCCTTGAGAGCCTCCATGTAGCCGCTCTCTTCGAGCACCGTGCGCGCCACCTCGGCCACGGGCCGCTCGCTCGCACCGGCGCGGAAGCTCTCGACCAGGCCGACGAAGAGGGTAAGGCTCGCGACCGCGCCCGGCGACAGCCCCGGCACCTCGTCGGCGGCCGCCATGACCGCCCACAGCGGCTCGCCTACGCTAGCCGCGTGGGCCTGGAGGCGGCCTATCGAGGTGGCCCCGAGACCGCGCTTGGGCGCGTTGACGATGCGCAGCAGGCGTTGCTCGTCAGCACTGTTGACGATGATCGTGAGATAGGCCAGCACGTCCTTGACCTCGGCCCGCTCGTAGAACTTGGGCCCGCCGATGACCTGATAGCCGATCGCATAGCGGCCGAACTGCTCCTCGAGGGCGCGCGACTGGGCGTTGGTACGGTAGAGCACCGCCAGCTCGCCGGCCGAGAAGGGTCGCGCCGCCTGCGCCTCGCCGGCGAGCAAGCGCTGCACCTCGCTGGCGACGAACTGCGCCTCGGCGCGCTCGTCGTTGACCTCGACCACCTGCACCATGGTGCCCTCGCCGCGTCCCGTCCACAGGGTCTTGCCTTTGCGCTGGCGGTTGTTGGTGACCACCGCGTTGGCGACGTCGAGGATGGGCTGCGTGGAGCGGTAGTTCTGCTCCAGGCGGA
>PMKX01000056.1:0-21343 GCA_003158705.1 Actinomycetota bacterium | reverse complement strand
TTGGTGTCCTGGTACTCGTCGATGAGGATGAAGCGGAAGGCACCCTGGTAGTGCTGCAACCGCTTGGGAAAGCGCTCGAACAAGGCCACCGTGTTCATGAGCAAGTCGTCGAAGTCCATGGCGTTCATCTCCATGAGCTTGCGCTCGTAGAGGTCGTACACCTGCGCAGCGGCCTGGGCGAAGAAGCCGCCGACCTGCTCTCTGTAGGCGGCGGCGTCCTGCAGCTGGTTCTTGGCGTCCGAGATGACCCGTGCCATGGCCTCCGGCGTGAAGCGTTTGACGTCCAGGTCGAGCTCGCCCAGACAGCGCTTGATCAGGCGGCGGCGGTCGTCCTCGTCGTGGATCGAGAACGTGGACGCGTAGCCCAGACGCTGGGCCTCGCGCCGCAGGATGCGAGCGCACATGGAGTGGAAGGTGCTGATCCACATGGTGCGCGCCACGGGACCGACGAGAGACTCGATGCGCGTCTTCATCTCGCCGGCGGCCTTGTTCGTGAAGGTGATGGCCAGGATCTCGTCCGGCCGCACGCCGTGCACACCGACGAGATAGGCCACGCGATGGGTCAGCACGCGGGTCTTGCCCGAACCGGCGCCGGCCAGGATGAGCAAGGGACCTTCGAGGTGCTCCACGGCCCGGCGCTGCTCGGGGTTGAGATCGCGCAGCAGCGGGTGGAGCGACTCAGGCGGCGGCGACGCAGGCGCCGTCCGCCGCCGCTTGGCCGGCTCGCCGGCACCGCGGCCCGCCTTGGGCGGCCGGGGTTCCTTGGGCGGCCGGGGCGCCTTGGCGCTCACTACCTCACCCCCCTGCCGATGAGCCAGCTCAAGCCGAGCGCCACAAGACCGGCCGCCACCAGCTTGACGCCCGAGTAGAGCAGCCGCTCGCGCGAGACGCGTCCCAGGAACAGACCGAGCAGGAAGAGCTCCACGAAGGCGATGCCGCCGCTGAGAAAGTAGGCGGCGTGCACACTGATCACCGAGGTGAAGAAGAACGGCGCCATGGCGATGACCGCAGTGAGCAGCGGCGAGATGCCGTCGACCAAGGCGATCACCACCGTGGCATAGGTGGAGGCCGAGGAGATGTCCGTGTCCTGCAGGCTGGAGAGCGTCGACTCCTCCAGCTCGCGCATGCTGCGGTCACGCTCAGCTCGCTCCACCAGATACGAGCCGTAGAAGCCGGCCACGCCGATGCCCACGGCCGTGGTGAGGATGACGCTGACGACGGCACGCGCCCTGTCGACGCCGGCCAAGTAGCCGCCGGCCAGCACGCCCAGTGTGGTCAACACCCCGTCGAATGCGTTGATGACGAAGTAGCGGCGCATGATGGCGCCTACCTCGGCCACCTCGTGGTAGTGGCTCAAGGTGTCAAACGCCGCGTGCAGCCGCAAGCCGGCCCTCTTGCTGGTGGGAGTCACTGGCTAGCGCGGGCCGCCGACGTTCAGCGCATCCAGCGGGCGCCGGCGTCCTGCGGGGTCTCGGCCTCCTCGATGAGCTGCTTGCCGGTCGAGACCTTGTCGATGGAGTGGATGCTGCCGCCGGCGTCTTGCACGACTTCCTGCACTTCCTGGTAGTCGATGTCGTCGCCCTCGAGGGTGATCTTGATGTTCTCGACCTTGTTGTCGATCTCGAACAGGGCGATGTCGACCCCCTCGATGCCGTCGATGTCGCCCAGCTTGTCGGCCAGCGTGAGCATCGTCGGCTGATGTGGCTTGAGGACGTCGAGAACGAGGCGCCTTACCTTGCTCACAGTGAAGATCACGCTCCCCTAGGATGGTTGCCGCTTCTCATCGTAGCATACCCCTCCCGGGCCGACGGTGAGCCGTCGGGGTGGCGATCGCGACACGGTGAAGCATGGCTGCAGCGGCATGGGGCGCCGCGGACGCAGGAACTAGATGCCGGCGCCTTCCGAGAAGCCCAGCAGCTCGTCCAGCACCTTGGCTGTCTCGGCCACCGCTGCCCGGCGGCGCTCCGTACGCTCCGGGTGGATCTCGTCGAGCTCCGACTCCATCTCTACTATGCGCGTGACCAGGCACTTCATCGCCTCCGCAACCGGGTCCGGCAGGTGCGTGTAGTCGATGTCGGGGATGCCCACACGCTGGCCGTCCATCATCACGGGACGGCCGGGGGGGCCTACCACCGTGGAGTTCTTGGGCACGTTCTGCACGACCACGCTGCCGGCGCCGATCTTGGCGTCGGCGCCCACGGTGATGGAGCCCAGGAGCTTGGCGCCGGCGCCGATGACCACGTTGTCGCCAATGGTCGGGTGACGCTTGCCGGTCTCTTTGCCGGTCCCGCCCAGGGTCACACCCTGGTAGATGGTCACGTTGTCGCCGATCTCGCTGGTCTCGCCGATGACCACACCTGATCCGTGGTCGATGAAGAAGCCCTCGCCGACCTGCGCTCCGGGGTGGATCTCGATGCCGGTCACCAGCCGGCTGAACTGCGAGATCCAGCGCGGCACCACGGGCACACCCATGGTGCGCAGCTTGTGCGCCGCGCGGTGGAACCAGAGCGCGTGCAGACCCGAATACGAGGTGACGACCTCGAAGCTGCTTGTGGCGGCCGGGTCGCGGTCCTTGACGGCCTGCACATCGCGGCGCATCTGCTCCAGGGCCGCACGACCGTTGCCGGTGCCACCCACGACCGCGGCCATGCCCACGGCACTCAGGCCAAGGCCGACCAGCTTGTGGCTCACACCCACCACCTCCCGTTTGCCTGCGTCGCGGTCACTGCGCCATCACGGTATCGGCATCTCGTTCATGCTACCCGAGCGAAAACCATCGAGATCGAGCGTCACGTAGGTGAAGCCCAAGGCGCGCAAGCGGCGAGCAAGCTCTGCGCGCGACTCGCCGACGGCGCGCTCGATCTGCTCGGGCTCGACCTCGACGCGGGCGATGTCGCCGTGGTGACGCACGCGGCACTGCGCGAACCCGAGCTCGTGCAGCACGTCCTCGGCGGCGGCGACCTGGCGCAGCTTCGCCGCCGTGATCGGCGAGCCGTAAGGGATGCGCGACGCCAGACACGCCTCCTGAGGCTTGTCCCACGTCGGCAGCCCCAACAGGCGCGAGAGAGAGCGCACGTCGTCTTTGCCCAAGCCGGCCTCGATCAGTGGGTGACGCACGCCGGCCTCCGCCGCCGCCGTGAGCCCGGGCCGGAAGTCGTCCAGGTCGTCGCGGTTGGCGCCGTCGGCCAGCGCTGCCAGGCCGGCTGCCGCGGCCGCTCGGCGCATCTCGTCGATGAGCACTCGCTTGCAGTAGTAGCAGCGCTCGCGCGGGTTGCCCACGAAGTCGGCGTCGTCGAGCTCGCCCGTCTGCTGCACGACCTGGCGCACACCCAGACGCGCCGCAAAAGCACGGGCCTCGGCAAGCTCGTCTTCGCGATACGTGTCCGAGGCGGCCGTGAAGGCGAGCACGTTGTCGACGCCAAGCGCTGCCGCGGCTGAGGCGAGCAGCAGACTCGAATCGACACCGCCCGAGTAGGCCACGCACAAGGAGCCCAGGGGCTCCAGCACGGCCGTCAGGGCAGCCTGTGCCGCGCGCGGATCGCGCACGAGCTCACCTGGTGGTCGCGTCTGCATCGGCCCTTGCTCAGTCGCGCGGCACCGACTGCCGCACGTCCGTGATGGTGGCGTGGGTGCCGCACACCGGGCAATCGGGGTCACGGGCGATCGCCGTCTCTTGGAAGGTCATGTCGGTCGCATCGAACTGCAGCAGCCGGTTGTAGAGCGGCACGCCGAAACCGCAGATGACCTTGATCGCCTCGATCGCCTGGATGGCGCCGATAACGCCCGGCACCGGGCCGAACACGCCCGCCTGGCCGGCCCCGGGCAGCGCCCCGTCAGCCGGCCGCTCGGGGAACAGGCAGCGGTAGCAGGCGGTCTTGCCGCCCTTGATGCTCATCGCCAGGCCCACGAAGCGCAAAATGGCTCCTTCGACCAGCGTCTTGCGCCCCAACACGCAAGCGTCGTTGAGCAGAAAGCGGGCGGCGAGGTTGTCCACCGCCGTGATGACCACGTCGTAGGCGGCGATGAGCTCGACCGCAGTGTCCGCCGTGAACTCTGCCTGGTAGAGGTCGAGCCGCACCTCCGGGTTCAGAGCATGCAGCTTCTCCGCCGCACTCTCTGTCTTGGGCCGACCGACGTCGGCGGTCGCATGCAACGTCTGACGATTGAGGTTCGAGAGCTCGACCACGTCGTCGTCGACGATGCCGAGCCGGCCGATGCCGGCCGATGCCAGGTACAGAAGGGCGGGTGAGCCGAGGCCGCCCGCGCCCACGACCAGGACGCCGGCGCGCTTGAGCTTCTCCTGCCCCTCCTCACCCAGCTCAGGGATACGCAGATGCCGGTCGTAGCGCGCGCGCTCGTTGGTCGTCAGCGTCACGGCACGCTCCCGGCCCCGCTCTCGGGGGCGTCCGCGAACAAGGGAGTCGAGAGGTACCGCTCACCGGTGTCACAGAGCACGGTGACGATGAGCTTGCCCCGATTCTCCGGCCGGCGGCCGACTTCGCCGGCGGCGAACGCGTTGGCGCCGGCCGAGATGCCCACCAGCAGACCCTCGCCGCGTGCCAGGGCGCGCGTCGTCGCGAACGCCTGGTCGTTAGTCACCTGCACGATCTCGTCGTACACGGAGGTGTTGAGCACCTTGGGCACGAAACCGGCGCCGATGCCCTGGATCTTGTGCGGCCCGGACGCGCCGCCGGAGAGCACCGGCGAGTCCGTCGGCTCCACCGCAACCACGTGCACGGTGGGCTTGCGCTCCTTGAGCACTTCGCCGACACCAGTCACCGTGCCGCCCGTGCCCACACCGGCCACGAACACGTCGACCTCGCCATCGGTGTCGTTCCAGATCTCCTCGGCTGTCGTCAGCCTGTGAGCCTGAGGGTTGGCGGGGTTCTCGAACTGCTGCGGGATGAAGACGTCGTCGTCAGATGCGGCCAATTCGGTCGCCTGGCGTATGGCGCCCGACATGCCGTCGGCGCCCGGCGTGAGGATCAGCTTGGCGCCGTAGGCTTTGAGCAGCGTGCGGCGTTCGAGCGTCATCGAGTCGGGCATCACCAGCGTGATGGCGTAGCCGCGCGCGGCCGCCACCATGGCCAGCGCGATGCCGNNCCGGTGTTGCCGCTCGTCGGCTCGACGATCTGCGTCTTGCCGGGCTTGATGCTGCCCGCCTCTTCGGCGGCGGCGATCATCGCCAGGCCGATGCGGTCCTTCACGCTGCCGCCGGGGTTGAACGACTCGAGCTTACCGACGATGGTAGCGCCGCTCTCCTTGGACAGGTGATCGAGGCGGACCAGCGGTGTGCCACCGATCAGCTCACTCACATTGGCTGCGATCTTCATGCCTCTCCTCCCGCTCTGTCAGCTAGATGTAGTACATGCCGGGGCGGCGGCGCACGCGGCGCTCACGCTCAAGAAGCTCGGCGATGCTCGTGCGCGCCAGGACGTCGTCCACGGCCACTTTCGCCTCGATCCAGACCGACGCCGCGCCGCAGCCTTCGAGACGGTCGCACTCTCCCTTTGTGCAGCTGGCCGGCGAGAGGAGCCCGTCCAGGGCCTCGACCACATCGAGCACGCTGACCTGCTCCGGCGGCCGCGCGAAGGCGTAGCCGCCGCTGGCGCCGCGGCGGCTGGTCAGCATGCCCGCTCGGCGCAGCGAAGCGAAGAGCTGCTCCAGGAACTGTACGGGTATCTCGCGGCTGCCGGCGACGTCGGTCAGCCGCACGGGCCTACCCGGCTGGGCGGAGCTGCGGTCCGCCAGCTCTACCAACGCACGCACCGCATAGCGGCTCTTGGCGGAGATGTTCATCGGCGGCGTCCTCTAGGCAGGGAGGAAGTTGATAACTTTGGTCAACAATATAGTCCGGGAGCGCCGGCGTCAAACATGTGCGAGAGCGCGAGAGGCCGGCCGCTGGAGACGCGGCGCCCAGCTAGCTCGCGCGCCGGCGAGCCACGGCCGCCGCCGCGGCGCCGAGGGCCAGCGTCACCACGACTGCCCAGACGAGGCGGAAGCCGACCACCCAGACAGCGCTCGCCCCCAAGGCGATAAGCACCAGGGAGTCCTCGACGATGGCGTGCATCATGCTCAAGAACACGCTCATCAGGAAGACCTGCCGCCGTCCCAGGCTGCGCTGCTTGGTGTCACGGACGATGATACCGCCGCCATAGGCCAACCCGAAGACGAAGCCCACCAGCGTGGGCGCCGCCGTCTCCTCGGTGAACCCGAGACCGCCGACTAGACGAGACCAGCCACGCACCATCGCCCGCCACGGGGCCGTGCCCTCGAGCAGCTCGAGCACGACCATGATGGGCACGACGATCACGAACACCTTCAGGCACAGGTCCCAGGAGCCCGAGAGAAAGGTACGCAGCAGGTCGCCCACGTCAGAACGCCTTCATGAGCAGGTTGGCCAGCCCCGCCGCAGCCAGGCCGGCCACGACGCGTAGCACGCCGAAGGCAGTACCGCTCATGCCGGCTTTGCGCAGCACGGCGCCCTCGACGATCAGGTTGTGACCGATGAGGATGGCCAAAGCCAGCACCGTGATCTGCTGCCCCGTGAGGTGCAGCGCCGTCATCGCACCCGCAGCGGCGTAGATGTTCATTATGTAGCCGACCACAAGCGGCACGGTGGCGCTGCCGGGGAGACCGAGCGGCCGCATGACCGGGCCCGCCACTCGTGCCAGGGCGTGGATGACTCCCAGGTGATCGAGGATCAAGGCCGCGCCGTAGGCCGGCACCATCACGCGGGCCAGCATCCAGAAGGTGAGCACGCCCGACTTGAGGCCGCGCAGCACGTCGCGGCGCACCGTCACACGTAGCGGGACGCGAGCATTCGGATCGTGGCCGACCTGGTCCATGGCGAGGATTGTCTCACGTGGCCGCCGACCGTCACCAGTCAACGTGAACCGCAGAGCCGCCTCGTCACTCTTGCCCCGGCGGCGGCCAGCGCCGAGCATGAGCACGTGAACAGACACCGACGCACGCGACTGCTGGCTCTGGCGGCCTTCGCCTGCTGCCTGGCTGCGCTCGTCCTTGCACGAGCTTCGCAGCACGGCGCGTCCGGGTACTCGCCCGCCGGCCCGCTGCGGCTCGTCGGCCAGCATGCTGCCGGGGTCCCGGCGAGTCCGTCCCCGGCTGCGGCGGCGGCCTCGTCCACCCCACCCACCACCCTCGAAGCCGTGTGCACGGCCGAGCTCCTCTGCCGCTTGGCCGGCTCGGGGCGCCGCCACGCCGCCCAGCGTCTGCTGTGCACACCACGGGCGTGGCCGCTGCCCAGCATGCGGGCGCTGGCCGGCATGCGCTTCACCAGCGCCCGCGTCATGGCTCCTGTGCAGGGTGGCCGGGTGCGCTTGAGCATCCGCGTGCGCGTGCCGGGCGGGGCAGCCGCTCAGTCGACGCGCACGCTCGTGTTCGTCCTGCGCGCCGAGCCGGAAGGCTGGCGCGCAGCCTCCGTGCGACCTGTCCGCGTGGTTCGCGGCTCATCTGGTGGCTAGGGCCTGCGCCGGCCCGACCGGCAGAGCGCGGGCCTACTTGGGGAGAGTGCCCCTCTCTGCAAGTGGAGCACCTTCGGCGATGTCGTGCGCGACCAGGTCGTCAAAGCTGTCGGCGCGGCGGATCTGCACCACCTGGCCATCGACCACGGCATAGGCAGCCGCGCACGGCCGGGCGTTGTAGGGGTGCATCATCTCCAGCGTGTAGGCGCCGCAGTCACGGAACGCGATCACATCGCCCGCCGTCGTTTCGGCCGGGAAGCGACGGAAGGCGCTGCCGTCGTCGCCCGCGAACACGTCGCCGCCGTCGCAGAGGGGTCCTGCCAAACGAAACGGCGTCGCCGCCGCGCGGTCGGCCCTGTTCGCCACCACGGTGCGGAAGTACCAGTCGTAGTTGGTGTGCTCGAGCAGTGTGTTGGCGCCGGCGTCGATGACCAGCCAGCGCTCCTCGGCGGTCCGGCGCCCCGACTCGTCGCGCACAGCCTTGGTCTTCTCGCCCTCCACGCGCGTGACCAGGATCGCCGTGGTGCCGGCGATCGCTCGCCCCGGCTCCATAAGCAGCTTCAGGTCCGACCGACGCCGCTCGAGAACGGCGCAGATGGCGGCGGCGTAGTCGTCGGGCGTGAGCGTGCAGCAGAAGTAGTCGTCGGCCGCACATGCTGGCTCTTGGCGATATGGCACGGCCAGGCCGCCGCCAAGATTGAGCTCCTCCAGACGCAGGCCCGACTCGCCCTCGAGGCGCTGCATCAGCTCCAGGCTCCTCTCCAGTGCGCTCACGTACGGCTCCACACTGGTGATCTGCGAGCCGATGTGCACGTGCAGCCCGCGCACGTCCAGCCAGCCGGTCGCAGCGGCACGGGCAAAGGCCGGCACTGCATCGTCGAGGTCGATGCCCGCCTTGCCGCCGTGCGTCGTGGCCAGGCCGGGGTGCGTGTGCGTAGGTACGTCCACGTCCACGCGCAAAGCCACGGCGACACGCCGCGCGAGCGCGGCCGCCACACTCGCGGCGCGCNNACGCCGTTGAACACGATCTGATCGGGCGCGAAGCCCGCGCACAGGGCCTTGGCGAGCTCGCCACCCGAGTTCACCTCGACGTTGGCGCCGGCATCGTACACCTGGCGCAGGAACCACAGGTTGGAGCACGCCTTGCTGGCGAAGAAGATCTCGCTGGCCGCGTGACGCGCGCTGAAGGCGCCGCGGATGGCCTCCACGTTGGCGCGGATGCGCCGGCCGCTGTACAGGTAGAACGGCGTCGGCACCTGCTCGGCGAGCTCGGCAACGTCGATGCCTTCGTACAGAAGGTGGCCGCTGGTGCCCACGGCAAAGCCGTCATCGAGGGTCATCGTCGAGCTCCCTGCGCGCTTGAACGAGCGTTCGGCTTGCCAGTATACTCCCTGTCATCTCCCTGCCGGCAGGAGCAGCGATGGGCTACGGCGTCATCGGACCTCATCTCGATCATAGAGCAGCCGCCTTCTCGGTCGGCAAGATCCACGACTTTTAGTACCCCCATCGCTTTCTGACTTCGCATGCCCCCGCTCGTCCCTTGGCGGCGGCACCTGACCGTGGCTCGCCCGCGCGGCCGTGTGCCCCGCGGGGAGGGCGTCAACCCCGACAGCACTGAGGCTCGCTTGCCCGAGGATCCTGCGACAATGCCCACCTTCCCCAGGCTCACGCTGGCGCTTGACGGCGTGGCGCTGAACGCACGCCTGCTGGCCACCGACCTGCGCCGGCGCGGCATCGATCTCATCGGCGTCACCAAAGCGGTGGACGGCGAGCCTGTCGTTGGCCAGACCATGCTTACGGCCGGTTGCACCGGCCTTGCCGACTCGCGGCTGCCGTCCCTCGCGCGGCTCGCCACGCATGCCCTGGCGCCGCTGACGCTCATCCGTGCGCCGCAGGCGCACGACGTAGGGCAGGCGGCGCAGGTGGCCGACCGCGTCGCCCTCTGCGACGTCGCCACCGCACGCGCGCTCGGTGAGCAGACTGCAGACGGGCCGTTGGAGCTCCTGCTGACGGTGGACCTCGGCGATCGCCGCGAGGGTGTGCTACCGGAGGCGGCGACGCAGGTGTCCGCCGACCTCGCCGACCTGCCAGGCGTGCTCCTGCGCGGCATCAGCGTCAACTTCGCTTGCCTCTCCGGTCAGCTCCCCAGCCAGGAGCTCTTCCGCCAGGCGGAGGATGTGTTGGCCGCCGTCACCCCACAGTGTGCCCGCGAGCCGCTGCTCTCGCTCGGCGGCACCTGCTGCCTGCAGCATCTGGCGGGCTACCGGCCGCGCTACCGCACAGAGATCCGCGCCGGCGGCGCGCTGCTGTACGGCTATGACTTCGTCTCGGCAGCCGGACTCCCCGGACTGGAGCGCCGCGACCCCGTGCTCAGCGCCTCCGTGCTGGAGTCGTCCACCAAGCCGCCGGCTCCGGCGGGCACGGCGGGCCTGGACGCCTTCGGCCATGTGCCGAACGTCTGCCTGCCAGATGGAGAGGCGTGGTACTCGCTGCTCGCTCTGGGCCGTCGCGACACGCAGCCCGAGAGCCTCAGGCCGCTGCTTGCCGGCGTCATCGTCGCCGGCATGACCAGCGACGTGACCGTGCTGACCAGCCAGCGCCGGCTGGCTCCAGGCTCCAGCGTGGACTTCGCCCTCGACTACGAAGGCCTGGTACGGGCCGTCACCTCGCCGTTCGTGACCAAGCGCTTCGTGGCCGCCGCGCCGGCGCCCGGAGGTCAGGAGCTATGACGCACGCCGAGACGCGTTGCGTCGGCAAGCGGCGACCCCTGGAGATCCTCTCGCCGGCCGAGGTGCAACGCTTGCACGAGGCCTCGCTGAAGATCCTGGCCGAGGTCGGCTGCACGTACCACTCGCAAGCCGCGCTCGACGTGCTCGCCGAGCACGGCGCCCAGGTGGACCGCGAGACGACTGTCGCCAAACTGCCGCCGGAGCTCGTGCAGCAGGCCTTGACCACCCTGCCGCGCAGCTTTGTGCTCGGCGGCCGCACACCTGAGTACGACCTGCCGCTCGACGGCGAGCACGCCTACCTCACGGCCGACGGCTGCGCCGTGCTGGTGCGCGAGGCGGACGGCACCGTGCGCGCCTCGCGCAAAGCCGATATAGCCGACGCCGCTCGCCTCGTGCAGCGCCTGCCCAACATCTCGGCCACATCGGCCATCGTCTCCGCCCAGGACTATCCCGAGCAGACGCGCGTGCTGCACGAGTTCGACGCCTGCCTGCGCAACGCCGAGAAGCACAGCATCGTCGTCTCTATGAAAGACGCCCGAGAGGCTCGCTGGCTCATCGAGATGGCCACGGCCGTGGCCGGCGGCAGTCGCGAGCTGGCCGCGCGACCGCCGTTCAGCGTCATCCTCTGCACGGTGTCGCCGCTGCATCAGGAGCGCTTCGGCATGGACCTCGCCTTCGCGCTGGGCCAAGCCGGCATCCCGTTTCTGCTCTACCCCATGCCGATCCTGGGCGCCACAGCGCCCGTCACGCCGGCCGGCACCGCAGTCGTCGAGGCAGCCGAAGTGCTGGCCACCGTCACCGCCGTGCAGCTCGCCTGCCCTGGGGCCAAGATCATCCACGCCGGCGGACCTACGGCGCTCGATATGCGCACGGGCTCGTACTTCGCCGCCGTGCCCGAATCCATTCTGCTGCGCGCCGTCCAGACCCAGATGGCCGCTTTCTACGGCATGCCCACCTGCCTCGGCTACGGCGGCACCAACGCCAAGGAGCCCGGGGCGCAGGCTGCCTGGGAGAACGCGCTCACTCTCGCCGTCGGCATGCTGGCCGGTGCCGACTTCGCCTTCGGCTGCGGCCTGCTCGACGGCTCGCAGATCTTCGCCCCCGAGCAGCTCGTCATCGACGACGAGGTGTTCGGCATCGTCACCCGTCTGCTCCGCGGCGTAGGGACCGGCCCTGAGCAGCTGGCCGTGGACCTCATCAAGCAGATGGGCTTCGACGGCCACTACCTCTTCAACGACCACACGCGCGCCCACGTGCGTGAGCTCTGGCAAAGCCGACTCGGCGGCGGCGGCACCTACGCGGCGTGGCAGGCTAGAGGCGCCCCGAGCACCACGCAACAGGCGCGTGCCGCGGTCGACGACCTGCTCGCCGCGCCGGCCACCGAGTTCCCTGCCGACTTGGGGCGGGAGTTGGACCGCATCATCTCCTCGGCCGAGGCCGGCTGAGCCCACAAGGAGTCACTATGGCCCACGCAGACAAGTGCTACGTCGGCAAGCGCGTCAGAATGCAGCTGCTCGCCGCCCAGGACGTGCGCCGCATCCATGAGAGCACGCTCGACGTGCTCGCCGAGGTGGGTGTCATGTACCACTCGCGGCGAGCTCTGGAGGTGCTCGCCGCACACGACGCCGCGGTCGACTTCCAGACCACGGTCGCCAAGCTTCCCGCCGACCTGGTGGAGCGCGCCCTGGGCACTGCCCCGCAAAGCTTCACCCTCGGCGGCCGCTCGCCAGAGTACGACCTGCCCCTGGACGGCGAGCACGTCTATATCTCTTCCGACGGCTGCGGCGTGTCGCGCCGCCACGCCGACGGCTCCGTGCGGCAGTCCCGCAAGCAGGATCTCGCCGACGCCGCTCGTGTCGTGCAGGCGCTCGACAACGTCTCCGCCACCTCGGCCGTCGTCTCGGCGCAGGACTGCCCGCCCGAGACACGCGTGCTGCACGAGTTCGACGCTTGCCTGCGCAACTCGGAGAAGCACGCGATCATGGTCAGCATCAAGGAAGACTGGGAAGCGCGCAGCCTCATCAGGATGGCCGAGGCGGTGGCCGGCGGCAGCGAGGAGCTCAGGGCACGGCCTCCGTTCACGGCCATCATCTGCACTGTGTCGCCGCTGCACCAGGAGCGCTATGGCATGGACCTGGCCCTCACGCTGGCCGAGGCCGGCATCCCCATCAGCTTCTACCCCATGCCGATCCTCGGCGCCACGGGGCCGGTCACCATCGCCGGCTCCGCCGTCGTCAACAACGCCGAGTTCGTCAGCGCGGCCGTGCTCGTGCAGCTCGCCCATCCCGGCGCCAAGGTCATCCATGGCGGCGGGCCCACGGCCATGGACATGAGTTCGGGCGCCTATGCGAGCAACTCTCCCGAGGCCATGCTCCTGCGCTCGATCCAGGGGCACATGGCCGACTTCTACCGCGTGCCGGCCTGGTATGGCGCCGGCGCCACCACAGCTAAGGAGCCGGGCGCGCAGAGCGCTTTCGAGAACACGCTGGCCATGCTCATGGCCTACGCCAACGGCGCCGACGTCACCTTCGGCACGGGGCTCCTCGACGGCTCGCGCATCCTCTGCCTCGAAAACATGGTCATCGACGACGAGATCATGAGCATGGTCAAGCGCATCCTGCGCGGCGTCGAGGTCAGCGACGAGACGCTGGCCCTGGACCTGATCGCCAAGATGGGCTTCGCCGGCAACTACCTGTTCGACGGCCACACGCGGCGCCACGCACGCGAGCTCTGGCAGGCACAGCTCGCGGAGACCGGCACCTACCACGCCTGGGAGCAGGCCGGCGCCAAGAGCACCGTCGAGAAGGCCCAAGACCGGGTGAGGCAGATCCTCGCGGCCGAGCCCGTCGGTCTTCCCGACGGTCTGTGCCGCGAGCTCGACGCCATCATCGCCGCCGCGGGCAAGTAGCCGCGGCGCGCAGGTCGGCAGCCAAGAGGAGGACCGTGGCTAGATACGGCGGCCAGAGCATGGTAGCCCCCCTGCGCCGCGTCCTGGTGCGGCGGCCGGACGCCGCCTTTGCCGTCGACGACCCGGCGCTCTGGCACTACGCCGGCCGGCCGCACCTACCCACGGCGCAGCACGAGCACGATACGCTGGTGAGCATCATGCGCGCCGCCGGGGTCGAGGTCGTCTACCACGACGTCGACCTGCCGGAGCACGCGGACGCCGTCTTCGTCTTCGACCCCGTCCTCATCACCGACAAGGGTGCCGTGCTGCTCAGCATGGGCAAGGAGCTGCGCCGCGGTGAGGAGGCGGCCATGGCCGCCGTCCTGGCGCGCCTGGGCGTGCCCCTCCAGTACTCCCTACATGGCGCCGCCCGCGCCGAGGGCGGCGACCTGCTCTGGCTCGATCGGCACACTTTGGCGGTCGGCCAGGGCTTTCGGACCAACAGCGAAGGCCTACGCCAGCTCGAGGAGGCGCTCGAGCCCTTGGGTGCCCACGTGCTGGGCATCGACCTGCCTTTCGACGGCGGCCCTGAGGCCTGTCTGCATCTGCTCTCCCTGATCAGCCTGGTCGACGACGACCTGGCCGTGGTCTTCGAGCCGCTCCTGCCCGTACCCCTGTGGCGCGAGTTGCGCCGCCGCGGTATCCGGCTACTGAACGTGCCCGAGCGCGAATTCCGGCAGACGATGGGCACCAACGTGCTCGCGTTGGCGCCGCGCCGCTGCGTGATGCTGGAGGGCAGCCCCGTCACGCGCAGTCTCCTCGAAAGAGCCGGCTGTGAAGTGCGCACATACCACGGCGACGAGCTGTCGCTCAAGGCTGAGGGCGGGCCCACGTGCCTCACCCGCCCGTTGCTGCGCCAGAGTCACTGAGGAGCCGCGCGGCGCCGGACACCTGCGGCGTGGTAGACTTGTACAGGGTGGACTGACGAGGGGGATCATGCCTGAGCCCGTCGTTGGCGGGCGTCTTCAGCCGAGCGACGGACGAGTTCCCTCGACCCGCACCCTCTCCGGCTGCGCCGCAGGAAGGTGGGCGATGACCACACAGACGCACGGCTCGGCGACGATGCAGGGCTGCGCGACAAGAGCCAGCGTGGCGATGCTCGACGCCTGCTTCGGCACGACCTGGGCGTGGCAGCCGTTCACGAAAGTCGTCGCGACGTGAGTTCGACGGGCCTGCGCTGCACCTTGTTGGCGGCCGTCACGGCTGGTCTGCTCGCCCTTGCGGCCGCTCCGGCACTGGCAGCCGACGGCATGCCCGTGCTGCCCGTCGGCTGGTCCGGCACNNTGGGAGGAGACACCCTGGTCGCCGCCTGCTCAGCCCGCCTTCACCGACTCTACCCGAGTCGTGGCCTGCAACCTCACAAAGCGTGTCGCCTGGAGCCTTCACCCTGGCGCCTACCCGGCCGTCCCCGGGGAACAGGTGGAGCCCACCGTGCTTGTCTGCGGGTCACACAGGGTGCTCATCATCTACACACAGGCCGACCGCACCCAAGCCGGGCAGCTCGACGAGGACCTCTGGATCTGGGAAGGCGACAGTGTCGGACACGCCGCAGCGGGCTTCCCGCGCCTGCTCGTCCAAGGCCCGAGCGCCAGTCCCACGCTGCAGTACGCTCCTTCTTTGGGACGCGTGAGCGAGTCCGGCAGCGGCAAGCACATCGTCCTGGCATGGCAAGACACGCGCGACAACGGACCTGCCGCACCGCAGATCTACCTGCTCGACCTGAGTCTCGACAGCAACGGCAACGGCACGCCTGACTACAAGGAACACGGCTTTGACCCCAAGACTGCGGGCGTACGCGTCGCGGCCAGCGCCGCGCCCCAGCTTCATCCGGCCGTCGGCTCCAGCGGCGTCTGGTGGGATGATTGGCGCGGCAGCATCAACTCTCGCCGCGTCGGCAGAGCCACGAGCGTCGAGGCCGTCTGGCGCTGCATGCCGCACGGCGCAGTGACGCTCGACAGCCGCCAGGTATGGGCCCAGTCACAGCCGACGCCCGCCGGCGGCGCCTCTATCTCCAGCCTGCGACCGACAACGATCGGCGGCACCTGGCTGGCCCGCGGCCATTGGGCAGGCAGCGGCTGGGAACCGTTGGCGGCTCTGATCGATCGTCCGGCTCGCCTGGTGACCGTGCTCCACGCGCCGGGAGAGCTCGACACGAGCGGCGACCGCTATGTGCTCACCAACGAGCACAGCAGCTCAGCCAACGGGGATCCCGATGTGCTCTACTACGACGCGACCACCCACCAGGCCGTGCCGGTGTGCGACGTCAGCCGCACACTCGCCGCTCCCTCCGACCTGGAGCGGCGCCCTGCCATATGCGGCGCCCCGGGAGGCTCGCGAGTCGTGTGGCAGGACGCGCGCCTCAGCTCCGGTTTCGACCCCCAGCAGCCGGCGACGAGCGTGTTCCAGGCGCTCGTGCCTACGGTGAGCATCGACGGCATGGTCGACGCCGGTGGCGTGATCCGTTTCTTCACTCACGTGACGCCCAACGAGGCGGGCCACATGGTCAGGCTCGAGACGGGCAAGAAGAGCACGCTCTACGGCAGTGTCCCTTGGTACCACGACTTCACCGTCGTGCAGAAGCAGACACTCTCGGCCCGCTCCCAAGCCCGCTTCCGTTGGACACCCGGCCGGCGCGGCACGTACTGGGTGCGCGTGTCTTTCGTCGGCGAGCCGGGCTACGCGGACGGCGCCACCAATCTCGCGTACGTGCCGCACATCGCCAACGTGAGCGAGGTCATCAAGCTCGTGGTCCACTGACCGTGTCGCGCGAGGCAGGCTTCTCCAAAGACGCCGACAAGCTCATCCGTCGTCTCTCACTGGTGGCTCTGCTGCTCTCACGCAACGGCAAGCCGGCGACCGTCACCGAGATCCGCTCGCAGGTCGAGGGCTACCCGACCATGACTGCCGACGCTTTCAAGCGACGCTTCTACGAGGACCGAGCGGAGCTGGCGGAGCTCGACATCAGCATCGTTTCCGAGCCCGACCCGAACGCCCCCGGCGAGATGTACAGCTTGCCGCCGAGCAGCTACTACCTGCCGCCGATCCTGCTCACGGTCGAGGAGCTGTCGGCGCTGGCGGCCTGTCTGCACGTGCTCGAGGACCGCTTCGCCTACTCGAAGCCGCTGCGCCTGGCGCTGGTCAGCCTCACGCAAGGCAGACCCGAGCTGCTCAGCCAGGAGGCGCCGCCGCTGGCCGTGTTGCCGGAGGCAGACGCTACCCGCGCGGCGGCGCCGCTACCCAAGCTTCAGGCGGCGATCGCCGACCGCAAGACGGTCGTCTTTGCGTACTACTCCATCGGCCGCGACGAGGAGCACGAGCGTCAGGTCGACCCATTCGGCCTGCAGCTCGTCGGCGACGAGTGGTACCTGATCGGCTATTGCCACCTCCGGCAGGCCATGCGCACGTTCCGCCTGTCGCGCATCCGCTCGCTCGTACGACATGCCACGCGCGCCGCGCACGACTTCGCCGCGCCTGCCGACTTCGACCTCGCCGCCTATCGCGACCGGCCACCCTGGCAACTCGGCGCGAGCCGCGGCCAGGCCCTCATCCATATCGACTCGTCGATGGCCTGGTGGGTCGAGGCCCACTTCGCGCACTGTGGCACGCTCACGACCGCAGCGGACGGCAGCGTACTCTTCGCCACGGACTACGCCGCCGCTCGGCCGCTCGTCTCGTGGGCACTGGGCCTTGGCCTGGCGGCCACCATCCAAGCTCCGCCAGAGCTGCGGGCGGAGATGGCGACGCGCCTGGACCACCTGATGGAGCGCCTCGGCCACACGATCCCTGCCGCCGACAAGCCGGCGGCGTCAGGGCGCGGCGTCGCATCCGGCAGGCGAACGCCTACGGCGCAGGTGGACGTGGACCGCTTCACACGCCTGACTGCCCTGACCACCTATCTGCTGCGCAGTTGCGATCCCGAAGGTGAGGCCGCCGTATCGGTCCACGACGTCTGCACCGATCTTGACACGGACCCGACTGAGCTGCGCGCCGATGTGCGCCTGCTCAACCTGGTGAACTTCGGCGGCGACGGCGCCCTCCTCTGGGCCGAGTTCAAGGGCGCCACGCTGCGAGTCACCTGCGACTTGGCCGGCCCAGCCTTTGCCCAGCCGGCGCGACTGTCGCCACTGCAAGCCGACACGCTCCTGTTGGCCGTCGAGCTGGTCGGCGGCCAGCTGCCGCTCGGCTCGAGCGCGGCGCTGGCGAGTGCCGCCGAGAAGCTGCGCCAGGCCCGCCAGGGAGCACCCCCGGCCCTGGCCGCCGACGAGATCCTGCCGCCGCACGAGCAGGTGTTCGGCGCCGTCAACACCGCCATCAAGGACCATCGCCTGCTGGAGATCGAGTATTGGTCGGAAGGCCCTGACACGACTACGACGCGCACCGTGGAGCCCTATCTCATGGTCCGCAGTCGCGGCGAGTGGTACTACGTCTCCTACTGTCATCTCTCGCAGGGCACACGCACCTTCCGTGTGGCCACGACCAAACGCGCCCGGTTGCTCGACGAACACTTCACCCCACGGCGCGGCGTGGGCGTCGAGTTGTACCGTCGCGAAGGCATTCCCTCTTCCGAGGAGTACGCCGCGCGCGCCGCCACCGTCTGGTACGGTCCCACCGTGGCGCGCTGGATCGCGGAACGCCAGACCACGCGCAGCCTGGTCGACGGCGCCTGCGTGGCCACCCAGCCCTACACGGACGAAGGCTGGCTCCTCCATCACCTCCTGCGCTTCGGTGGCGAGGCCGTGCCTCTGGCGCCGCCTGAGGCCGTGCAGGCGCTGCGCGCCACAGCCGAGCAGCTCCGGGCACGGTATACTCATCAGTCGTGACCGCCTCCCTGGCAAGCGACGTCATCAACACCATCCTGAACATCCTCTACTACCAGTGGTACTTCGGCATCCAGTTCCTCGTGTGTGCGACGCTTGGGCACTTCGTGGCCGTCAAGACGGGGCGCAGTCACCTCAACTGGATCCTCACCGGTCTGCTCGCCGGCGCGATCCCCGTGGCAGGTATTTTCTTCATGGTCGCGGCGTTGCTCTGGTACCCGCCGCCGGCACCGCGTAGCGGCGCCGGCTACCATCCACGCCACCGTGTCCGCGACCGCCCGCGCGACTCGGGCAGCACGCGGCGCAACCGACGATGAGCGACGCCTGGGTCTTCAGCGGCGACGAGCGGCTCCACCTGCCGCAGGTCGATCACTTCGAACCGCCGGCCCGGACGGTCGCGCCGCAGGCCATCGACTGGGGCGTGGCCTGCGCGGCTGCCGAACCGCTGCGTACGCCGCGACTGGCCGTGCTGGCCCGCGGTGCTGCCACGGTCGCTATCGCCGTGCCCGACGCGTCGCGACCGTGTCCCACCCCCGACATCCTCCTGCCTCTGCTCAACGAGCTCAACGCGGGCGGCGTGCCGGACACCGGCGTCGTCGTCGTCGTGGGCTGCGGGCTTCACCGCGCTACGACGCGTGCCGAAAAGGTCGCGCTCGTGGGTGAGCAGGCGGCAGCCCGAGTCGAGGTCGTCGACGCTCAGGGGCAAGAGCAGGAGAGCGTCGACCTGGGCAGCACGGCCTCGGGAGCACCCATCGTGCTCAATCGACGCGTCGCCGAGGCCGACAGGGTCGTGACCGTGGGCGTCGTCGAGCCGCATCTCTACGCCGGCTTCTCGGGCGGGGTGAAAGGCGTTGCCATCGGCTGCGCCGGCGAAGCCACCATCGCCTGGACCCACCGCCCGGCCTTCATCGACGAGGCTGGTGTGACGCTGGGCCGTCTGGACGGCAATCCCTTCCAGCAGACGCTGCGCGACGTCGCCGCGCGCACTACGCTCAGCTACGCGGTCAACGTGGTCATCAACGAGCGCGGCCAGGCGGTCGCCGTACTGGCGGGCGATCCCGTCACAGTCCATGCCTCGCTGGCGGCCGCTCACCGCGCCGCCTGGCTGCGGCCGGTAGACGGACCGTTCGACGTGGTCGTGGCCGGCATCCACTCTCCGAAAGACCAGAGCCTCTACCAGGCGTCGCGCGCAGCGACCTACATGGCCTTGTGCGACCAACCGGCGCTGGCGATGGGCGGCTTGATCCTGCTGGCCGCCGGCGTCCCCACCGGCGCCGGCGACGGACCCGGCGAGCGCAACTTCGCCGCCGTGCTCGGCTCAGCCTCGCCCGACGAGGTCATCGCTCGCGGTCTGGCCGAGCCGCTCGGCCCCGGCGGCCAGCGCGCCTACGTCATGGCCAAGGTCCTGCGTGGCTATCGGGTGGGCGTGCTGGGTGCACACGACCAGAGCTTCCTCTCGCCTCTGGGCATCGCCGCCTACGAGTCGGTCCAAGACGCGCTCGTCGACGCGCGCCGGCAGCTGCGCCGAGAGCCGCGCGTGCTGGCTGTGGCCGACGCCATGAACACGGTCGTGCACCAGCGCTAGGAGCCGCCGTGCGCCGTTACGGGCGCGCCGTCCCGGGGAACCGTCCTGCTGCCGAGCGAGAGGAGAAGACGGCATGAACGGTGGCATCAAGATAGGGCGTCTGTTCGGCATCGAGGTCGATGTCCACCCCAGCTGGTTCATCATCCTCCTCGTCTTCGTCTGGTCGCTGGCGACTACCCTCTTCCCGCAGACTTACCACTGGAGCACCACCGTCACGTGGACCGTGGCCGTCGTGGCCGCGCTGCTGCTCTTCGCCTCGGTGATCGTCCACGAGCTGGGCCACTCACTCGTCGCCCGCAGGCAGGGGATCGCCGTCAAGAACATCACGCTGTTCGTGCTCGGCGGCGTCTCGAGCATCGAGAAGGAAGCCAGCAGCCCCCGCCGCGAAGCGCTGCTCGCCGGCAGCGGGCCGCTGGTCAGCTTGGTCATCGGCGTGCTGGCGCTGCTGCTGGCGTACGTACCCGGCGAGCCGCAGACCGTCCACGCCGTCCTCGCCTACGTGGGCTTCATGAACGTGCTCCTGGCCGTCTTCAACCTGCTGCCGGGCTTCCCCTTGGACGGCGGACGCGTGCTGCGCGCCGTTCTCTGGGCGCGCTCCGGTGACTTCGAGCGCGCCACGCGCGGCGCCGCCCGCGCCGGCTATGTGCTGGGCTACGCACTCATCGTGCTCGGCATACTCACGGCTATCAGCCGCAACGTTCTGGCCGGAGTGTGGGCCGGCTTCACGGGCTGGATCCTCGTCCAAGCCGCCCAGGCAAGCTACGCTCAAGTGGTCGCCCAGCAGCGGCTGGCGGGTGTGACGGCAGGTTCCATCGCCACACCTGCCCACGTGTGGATACCGCCCATGGTCACTCTGGAAGCCGCCGCCAACGACTACTTCCTAGCCAACAACGCTCGCTGCCTGCCCGTGGAGGGCGCCGACGACACCTTCGACGGCATCGTCTGTCTCAGCGACCTGCAGCACACGCCGCGCTCACAGTGGAGCCACGATCGCGTCGCCGACGTGATGACACCGCGTGACCGCGTAGCGGCCCTGACCAGCGAGGCGCCCGCCGCCGAGGCGCTGCGTCTTATGGCGGAGCGCAACATCAACCAGGTGGCGATCGTCGACGGCGACCGGCTGACCGGCTTCGTGGACCGCGCCACTGCCCTGCGGCACCTGCGACTCCACAGTCTGGTCGGCCGCCGGCAAGCCTAGACAGTCGCCGGCGAAGCCGGTCCACCTTCTAGCCCCAGAAGCATCACAAGGCTGCGCAGGCGCCCCCCGTCGTGCCTACTTGGCCAAACGCTGCTGGACTTTGGCCGAGGTCAACTCGCGTAGCGCATCGGACGCGATCCAGCGGGCGCTGCGCGTGCCCTGCGCCGCGATCTGGCGCGCGCAGGCGGCCGCGGCCGCGTTCAGGGCCGGGTTGCGCTTGCCGATGTTGCGCAACGCCCAGTTGACGGCCTTCTTGACGAAGTTGCGCTCGTCTGCGGCCGCGGCGGCGATGACCGGCAGAAAGCCCTCAAAGAGCTCGTCGGGCGCGCGTTTGTCGTGCCAGGCAAGCGCCGCCATGAGGGCGAAGGCAGCCCGCTTGACGTACTCCTCCTCGCGCTCCGCCCACTCGACCGCCTTGACCTGCGCCAGAGCGGTCCGCTCGAAGAGGTTGGCGCAAGTCTGATCGCAGATGTCCCACGAGTCGAAGCCGGCGGCCCAGCGCTCGAGCTGCGCTTCGTCTACCAAGGAAGGGTCGTCGATCATGCCGGCCAGGAGCTGGGCCTCGTGGTTGCCGGTCTCCCAG
>PMKX01000059.1 GCA_003158705.1 Actinomycetota bacterium | reverse complement strand
GTACATGAAGATGCCGTAGTGCTGTGTGCGCGGGTTCGCCTGTGCCATGCGGTCCATCAGGTCGAACGTCTGGCGCATGTCCGCGTAGGTCTCGCCCGGCAGGCCGCTGAGCCACGAGACGAACGGTTCGATGGATGGCGCCCACCGGTGCAGGTTGGTGACGGACGTGAGGATCTCGTCGGCGGTGACGTCCTTGCAGACGAAACTCTGCATGCGCTCGGAGCCGCTTTCGCCGCCGAAGTCGAGCTCCATGCAGCCGGCTTGCTCAAGCAGGCTCACGAACTCCTCGCCGTAAGTGGCGAGGTAGTCGAAGCGGCAGTTCGCGCGCCAGGCGACCTTGACGCCGCGGCTGAGGAGGCCGGTGCAGATGCTCTCCACGCGCTTCCGGTCCACGAAGAAGTTGTCGTCGACGGGGTCGATGATCTTCACGTGCGGGAAGCGCTCCAGCACAAGCTCCATCTCGTCGACGACGCGCTCCGGGCTCTTGCCGCGCCACTTTCGCTTGTTGAAGATGCTGTTGTAGCAGAAGCCGCACTGGTGGGGGCAGCCGCGGCTGGTCTGGATGTGGACACGCCCTGCTTGCAGGGTCGGGTACCTCTCCAGGTGGAGCAGGTCGAAGGGTAGTTCCAGGGGGATGCGGTCGAGGTCGATGAGGTCCGCGTCCGGTGTGCTCGTGATCGTGCCCTGATTCTTGAATGTGAGGCCGTTCACGTCGTCCAGCGGCTCGCCGGCGGCCAGCGCGTCTGCCAGGGCGGCCACGACCAGCTCGCTCTCGCCGCGGACCACCACGTCCACGCACTCGCTGGCCGCGGTCTGCTCGGGAAGCAGCGTCGGGTGCACACCGCCCCAGACGATGGGGCAGCGCGGCTTCTCGGTGCGGACTCGGCGGGCGAACTCGAGCCCGTAGTTGATCTGCTGGCCGCTCATGCAGGTGATGCCGACGAACACGGGGTCACCCAGATCAAGGCTGCGGAAGTGCTCCAGCCTGAGGTCGGCGATGCGCACGTGGTAGCCGCCCTGCTGGAGTGCGCTGGCTACGTGCAGCAGCTGCAACGGCACTTGCGGGTCAGGCGCCTTGAACCTGCCCGGGAAGACGAGCAGCACCTCGTTCTGTTTGGAACCGGAAACCATCCGTATCCCCCGTGACCCTTTCGGAGTCTGCTCGCAGAGGCTAACAGATATGCTCGCTCTGCCACTATGATGAGACGCCGGGCTGACGAAAGGGGCACGTGACGGGCGAGCAGGCACATCATGTCTAAGGTCGCTCTGGTCTTCCCCTATTTCCGCACCAGAGCGCCCACCGAGATGCTCTTCCCGCCGCTTGGGGTGGCCACCCTGGCCGCCCAGCTGCGCCGACTCGAGGTGAAGACGAAGGTCTTCGACTGCACGTTCATCACGCTCGCGCAGCTGCGCCGGGAGCTGGATAGCTACCAGCCGGACATCGTCGGCATCTACTCGATGGTGAGCCTGACCCGTAACACGCTCGCGATAGCCGAGATGGTCCGGACGAGTTTGCCGGACAGCCTCCTCGTCGCCGGCGGTCCGCTGCCCACCGTGTTTCCGCGGCGCTATACGGAGCGCTTCGACGTGGTGTTTCGTGGAGAGGCCGACCTGAGCTTCCCCCGCTTCTGCCTCGACTTTTTCGCGCAAGGGGCGTCGCGGGCGACGGTGGCAGACCTGCCGCTCGACACCTACGCCGGCTTGTTCATCGCGGACGGCACTGTGCAGGTAGATAACGCGACGGCACACTACACAGAGAGCGAGCTTGAATCCTTTCCGCTGCCCGACCGAAGCGACTTCGACCATGCCGCCTATCAGCAGGTCTGGCTGCAGGCGACGGGGTCGAAGGTCACGTCGATCATCGCCACGCTCGGCTGCCCGTTCGACTGCGACTTCTGTTCCAAACCCATCTTCGGCAGCGCCCTGCGTCGGCGAAGCCTGGACGCCGTCTTTGCCGAGGTCGAGCAGATCCGCGACCTCGGCTACGACAGCCTGTGGATCGGCGACGACGACTTCACTCTCAGCCCGTCCTATCTGGAGGGCTTCTGCCGCCGCATGGCCGGCCTGCGGATGAGCTGGAGCTGTCTCTCGCGCGCCAACGGCGTGAGCGACGCTATGGTGCGGCAGATGAAGGAGGCCGGCTGCCGGAGGGTCTACCTGGGTCTGGAGTCGGGCAGCCAGGCGACTCTCCGGCTCATGAACAAGCAAGCCACGCTGGACGAGGGGATCCGCGCCGTGCACGCCTATCGCCGGGCGGGCATCGAGGTGGCCGCCTTCTTCCTGGTCGGCTACCCGGGCGAGACGGTCGCTTCCATCGAGGAGACGTTCAAGCTGGCTCTGTCGCTGCCTCTCGACGAGATCTCGTTCAACGTGCCCTTCCCGCTGCCCGGGTCTCGCCTGTTCGAGCGGCTGGGTGGTCCGGACGAGGGCGAGGACTGGACCCAGGAGAACGAGGTCACTTTCGTCTACCCCTCCGAGATCGACGAGCGCTGGCTGCGGCGCCGGATCGCAGAGACGATGAAGGCGTTCGCACAGAGCAAGTAGCGGCCGGGCGCGGCCGGCCTCTACTTCAGGAGCCGGAACGCCCGATCTGTCGGCTTCTCGAAGAGCTTCAGCGCTAACGGGGCCAGCCTCCCCAGCCGCCGCTTCATCTCGAACTGCGCATGTCCCTTCAGTATCGCGCAGCGCATCTTGCGCTCGGAGAAGTCCGAGTCGAAGGTGAGGGCGTGGTTCAGCAGCAGACCGCCCTCCTGGCGCCACTCGCGCGGGCGGCGATCGGCGACCCGCTCCGCGAGGTCCGTGCCCGGCAGAGGGTAGGGCATGGTGAGACCCACGTAGTCGAGCGGCAGCGAGCCGGCGAAGCGCAATGTGTCAAGCACGGTGTCGTCGGTCTCGCCGGGGTAGCAGAGGATGAAGAACGCCCCGACTTGAAGGCCGGCACGACGAGCGGTCTCTACCGCGTCTCGTGCCTGCGTCGTCGTGATCTGCTTGTTCATCAGCTTCAAGATCTTGTCGTTGCCGGACTCGATGCCGAAGAAGATGCGGAAGCAGCCCGCGTCTCTCATCTCCTTTGCGGTCGGGTAGTCGAAGGCGTCGACCCGACCCAGGCACTCCCACAAGAAGTGCAGGCCGCGGCGCCGGATCTCCTGGCAGATCTCGAGGACGCGGCGGCTGTTCAAAGTGAATACGTCATCGGCGAATGAGATGCGCTCGTAGCCCAGTGCCAGCGCCGTCTCGATCTCGTCGACCACGTTACTCGGCGACCGCTCGCGGTAGGAGTCGCCGAACACCACGTTGCTGCAGAACTCGCAGCGAAATGGACAGCCTCGCGTGCTCATGACGGTCGTGATCGAGTAGCCGTACTTGCGCTTGCTGTAGCCGACGTAGCGCTCGTTCGGCAGCAGCTCCCGCGCGGGGAACGGTATCTGGTCCAGCTCGGTCGCAAACGGCCGCGGCGCCGACGAGGCGGCGCCCGCCCGCCCGCCCGCCAGTGGCCGGCACACGACGCCGGCCACAGAGCCCACGTCGGCGCCGCTCTGGTGAGCGGCGAGAACCTCGCGCATCGTCTGCTCGCCCTCGCCGCGCACGACCACGTCGAACTGTGCCCAGAAGGCTTCCGGGTCGCAGGTCGGCAGCGGGCCGCCGGCCACCAGCAGGTCGCAGCGGTCGCGCAGATGCTGCGCAAACCACAGGCAATCCTGCGTCATGGTGGCCATGCAGTAGATGCCCACGACCTCCGCCCGCGCCGCCAGGGCTTGGCGGAGGGCGTCGTCGCGGTGCAGGAAGGTGCAGTCGAGCACCTGCACCGCATGTCCGGCCTTCTGCAGACTGGCGGCCACGTAGGCGATGCCGAGCGGCGGAAACCGGAACCGCGACCGGTCGAGCCGCCGGCGGAAGAAGGGGTAGATGAGCAGGACCGAGGTCATGAGGCGTTCTCGATCCTCAGGTCGTAGTGGAACTCTTGCAGAGTCGGCGGCAAGGAGTAGCCGAAGCCGGCCCAAGCCACGCGGGAGCCGATGAGCTCCCGGCCTCGGTGGAGCCGTGCGCCGCCGACCTGTCCCAGCGAGAACGCCACCCCGTGATCGGCGCTCACGAAGGCGGCCGTCGCGGCGGCCACTTCGTCCCAGGTGCCGATCTCCTGCCCCTGCAGGGCGGTTCCATCGGCGTCTCGGTACCGGTCAAAACTGCGCGCCCCTTGCTCGTTCATCACGACCACTTCCGTGACGCCGTCGCCGGGAAGAGCGGTCATGTCGAGCGCGACGTGGACTTTGCCCTCCTGACCATGGACGGTGTACGTCGCCCGGAGCACGGCGTGGAAGTCCGACTCCTCGAAGGTCGTCACCCAGCCGAACGCACGCCGCAGCGCGACGGAGGTGGCCGTGAGCGGGCCGCGCAGTCGCGGGGAGCGGCGGTGCAGCGCCGCCAGGGAGTCCTTGGCGGCGTAGAGCCACTGCGGCCCGAGGCTTGCGCCGCCGGGTCTGGCCAGGCGCTCCGCGAGGCTCATCTGAAAGGCGGCCGTGACTTCGCACACGGAGCCGTTCGGGCGCTGGACCAGCTCTGCGCCTCCCGGGAAGATGGTCTGAGCGCCTCGCTTGAGGATGGGCACGCCGAAG
>PMKX01000099.1 GCA_003158705.1 Actinomycetota bacterium | reverse complement strand
GGAGGTTGGCGCGCCCGGCGGGACTCGAACCCACGACCTCCAGGTCCGCAACCTGGCGCTCTATCCACTGAGCTACGGGCGCACGCCGCTGTGACTCGGCAATGGTGGACTGGCGGAGAGGGAGGGATTCGAACCCTCGAGACCCCGAACGAGGCCTAACGGTTTTCGAGACCGCCGCATTCAGCCAGCTCTGCCACCTCTCCGCGAGGTGACCGGGTGACGGGCGAGACGTTGGCGCGGGCGCCCGTCATGGTGTGCGTGCAGTATATGGCGGAGAGGGTGGGATTCGAACCCACGAGACGAGTTACCCCCGTCTACGCGATTTCCAGTCGCGCTCCTTGAGCCAGCTCGGACACCTCTCCGCGCGCTCGCCGGCAAGCCAGGCACCAGTATACGTGCTAGCGTCGCTTGCTGAAAAATGCCTGCAAAAGCTGGACAGACTCGTCGGCGAGCACGCCGCCGGTGACCTCCACGCAGTGGTTCAGGCGGGGGTCGCGACAGACACTGTAGAGGGTGTCCACGGCGCCGGCCTTCTCGTCCGGCGCGCCGTAGACCAGGTGCGGTATGCGCGCCTGGATGATGGCGCCGGCGCACATGAGGCACGGTTCTACGGTCACGTAGAGCACGGTGTTGAGGAGGCGCCAGCTGCTCATGCGGCGGGCCGCCTCCTCGATCACCAGCATCTCCGCGTGAGCGGTGGGGCTCTTGCGCAGCTCGCGCTCGTTGCCGGCGGCGGCGATCACTTCGTCGCCCAGCACGACGATAGCGCCTACGGGCACGTCGTCGTGTTCCACGGCACGCGCCGCCTCGCGCAGCGCCAGCCGCATGTAGTACTCGTCTTTGGGAAAGTGCGTCTCGCTCACCGTGAAGCCTCTATGCCCGCTTGGCAGCGTGTGCCACACGTGCGCCCGCTGCCACGGCGCAGGCGAAGTCTACTACCGGGCGGCTGGTGCCGGGTTTGGCGGCGGGAACAACCATCACGGCACTGTGCGACTCACCACCCTGCTCACCACCCTGCTCACCACCCATGACCACCAAGGAGACAGCGATGGCCACGACACTGGCAGTCAGAGACGTAGACGGGGCGCAGTTCCCCACGGCCGGCACGTGGGAGGCGGACGCGGTGCACTCCAGCGTGGAGTTCGTCGTCCGCCATCTGATGGTCGCCAAGGTGAAGGGGCGCTTCGAGCGCTTCTCTGCCACACTCGAGGTCGGCGACGATCCCATGCAGTCCAAGGCCACGGCGAGCATCGAGGCGGCCTCGATATCTACTCGCGAGGAGCCGCGCGACAACCACTTGAAGTCGGCCGACTTCCTGGAGGTCGACAAGTTTGCGACCGTCGACTTCAAGTCGACTGGGTTCAGTCACGTCTCGGGACCTCAGTGGTCGTTGAAGGGCGATCTCACCATCCACGGGGTCACGCGTGAGGTGACCCTCGACACGGAGTTCGTGGGTGTCATCGCCGACCTGTGGGGCGGCCAGCGTGTCGGCTTCTCGGCCACCACCGAGATCGACCGCGAGACGTTCGGGCTTACCTGGAACCAGGCTCTCGAGGCCGGCGGCTTGCTCGTCGGCCAGCAGGTCAAGATCGAGATCGAGATCGAGGCCGTGCGCAAGGAGCCAGCAGTAGCCTGACCCTGTTGCGCGTGAGTGCGTGCGCGGGATGGAGGGGCCGCGGGCGACTACGTTGCTCGGCCACCTTGTGCGGCGATCCAGGTCTGCTCCGGCTACGAGCCTCCCGAGATGAGGTGGAGCTTCATGCCTTTGACCACGGCCTCGGAACGGCTGTGGACGCCGAGCTTCTGGTAGATCGCAGACGCGTGGTTCTGGACTGTCTTGGCCGAGAGGAAAAGGCGCGCGGCGATCTGCGCGGCCGTCATGGGTGTGGCCAGCAGCCGCAGGACCTGCAGCTCGCGCTCCGAGAGGTCGAGACGCCGGCGTTCGTACTCGCCGGGTGAGTAATCGAGGCCGGCGACACCTGCGGCCAGGCCCTCGGTGATTGAGCCGCCAAACGCGCTGCCGCCGCCGGCCACCAGGTGGATGGCGCCCACGAGCTGTGCCACATCGGCGTCCTTGGCGATGTACCCGTGTGCTCCTGCGGTGATCGCGCTGAACAGCGCGTCGCGGTCGTCGCGGGCGCTCACGATAATGACCTTGACGTCGTCGCCACGCTCCTTGAGGCGAGCCGACGTGGCGAGACCGTCGAGTCGGCCGGGCATGGCGATGTCGAGCAGCAGCACCGTGCCGGGGTTGACGCGCACGGCCTCCAGGGTCTCGTCGCCGGTGGCCGCCTGGGCGGCTATCTCAAGACCCTCGGCCTCGAGGAGCTGCGCCAGACCGGCGCGCCACAGCGCGTGGTCGTCGGCGATGATGATGCGGATGCTCATGCCCGCCGCTCGACCAGGAGGGACAGGCCGTCGAGCAGGTCTTCCATGTCGAACGGCTTCTCCAGGAACCAGGCATTCTCCGCGCCGGACGTGGCCAGAGCCGCCGCCGCACTCTGGTCGCCGCTGATCACGATCACGGGCAGCCCGTGGAGGCGAACGGTCGCTTCGACGCCGTCCATGCCCGGCAAGCGATAGTCGATGACGGCGCAGTCGAACCGCCGGCTTGCCGTGCTGTCGATGACATCCTGAGCGCGAAGCGCGGTCTCGACCGTACACCCGGCGTCGTCCAGCGCGGACGCCACGGCAGCCATCATGTGCTCGTCGTCCTCGACCACGAGCACATGGCGACCCGCCAGCCGCTCGCGGTCGGCGGTCGGCAGCCGTATCGTGAACACGGCGCCGGGACAGTCACGGTCGGCAGCGGTGACGTTGCCGCCGGCCTCGACGGCCAGGCGCCGCACCAGCCAGAGCCCCAGTCCGGTGCCCTGGTCTTTGGTCGAAAAGAATGGCGCGAACACGTCGCCGTCGGGCAGACCCGGCCCGCGGTCGGCGACCGACACCAGGGCCATGCCGAAGCCGCAGCGCACGGTCACCTCGATGGGGCCGGCGCCGTGGCTCACTTCGACGGCGTTGCTGACGAGGTTGCCGACGACCGACGCCAGACCAGCCTGGTCGAGCGCTACCCGTGCGTCGCCCGACACTTCGAGGTGCAGCTCGGTGTCCGGCGCTCGGCGGCGCTGTTCCTCGACGATGGCGTCGATCGGGCCGGCCAAGGAGGACAGCCGCAGCCTGATGCGGCTGGCCGCCACGCCGGTCATGGAGTGCAGGAT
>PMKX01000164.1 GCA_003158705.1 Actinomycetota bacterium | reverse complement strand
TTCCCGGCGCAGAAGGGCCTGTGGGGCAGGCCGACCAGCATCAACAACGTCGAGACGTACGCCAACGTGCCCTGGATCATCAACCACGGCCCCGAAGCGTTCGCCGAGATGGGCGTCGGCGAGTCGCGCGGCACCAAGATCTTCTCGCTCACCGGCAAGATCGCCAACGGCGGCCTGGTGGAGGTGCCCATGGGCGCCTCCCTGCGCCACATCATCTTCGACGTCGGTGGCGGCATGTTGCCCGGGCGCACCTTCAAGGCGGTGCAGCTCGGCGGGCCATCGGGAGGCTGCCTGCCCACCGAGATGCTCGATGTCAGCATCGACTACGAGACTCTTGCCGCTTCCGGCGCTATCGTCGGGTCCGGCGGCATGGTGGTCGTCGACGACTCCACCTGCATGGTCGACCTGGCGCGCTTCTTCCTGCAATTCACCCAGGACGAGTCCTGCGGCAAGTGCGTGCCCTGCAGGTTGGGCACCAAGCGCATGCTGGAGACGCTCGAACGCATCACCGAGGGCGAGGGCCGCGAGGGCGACATCGAGCTCCTCGAGGAGCTCTCGCAGTACATCATCGACGGCACGCTCTGTGCCCTGGGCGGCACGGCGCCCAACCCGGTGCTCACCACGCTGCGCTACTTCCGCGACGAGTACGAGGCGCACATCAACGAGAAGCGCTGTCCCGCCGGCCGGTGTAAGGCTCTGATCACCTACTACATCGACCCCGAGGCGTGCACCGGCTGCACGCTGTGCGCTAAGAAGTGCCCCACCGGCGTCATCNNGAGAAGAAGCAGCCGCACGTGATCGACGTCAGCGGCTGCATCAAGTGCGACACCTGCCGCCAGGTCTGCAGGTTCGGCGCCGTCAAGGTGCACTCAGGCATCGACCAGGCGGCGAGCGTCGCCGCGGCGGGAGCGTAGGCCGATGGCGACCACAGTCGAGAACCTGACGCAGCTGCAGCCGCAGTCCGACCGCATCACGCTGACCATCGACGACCAGTCGGTCGTCTGCGAGCGCGGCGACACCATCCTCGACGCGGCGGCCAGGGCGGGCATCCACATACCCACGCTTTGCTATGAGCCGCGTCTGCCCGCCAACGCCGCCTGCCGTGTGTGCGTGGTCGAGGTCGAAGGCGCCCGCAAGATGGTGCCGAGCTGCGCCACGGCCGCCGCTCAGGGCATGGTCGTGCACACCAGCACGGAGCGCGTGCGCCACATGCGCCATCTGTACTTGGAGTTGCTGCTCTCCGACCACAACTCGTTTTGCACGCCGCCCTGTCGCGATGCCTGCCCGACGCACATCAAGATCCCGCAGTTCCTCGACTTCATCGCTCACGGCGACTACAAGAACGGCGTGCGCAAGCTGCGCGAGGACCTGCCNNCGGCGCCAGCTCGTGGAGCACCCGATCACCATCTGTTGGCTGCATCGCTTCATGGCCGACCAGTGTCTGGACGACGAGCAAGAGGGCGAGCTGCTGCTGCCCGTCGAGCCCAAGGCCGACAGCGGCAAGCGCGTCGCCGTGGTCGGCGGCGGCCCGGCCGGGCTGGCTTGCGCCTTCTACGCCCGGCTCGAAGGTCACTCCGTGAAGATCTTCGAGGCTTTGCCCAAGCCGGGCGGCATGCTGCGCTACGGCATCCCGAGCTACCGGCTGCCGCGCGACCTGCTCGACAAGGAGCTCAACATGCTCTGGCGCATGGGCGTGGAGCTCGAGTGCAACCAGCGTCTTGGTGCCGACTTCCAGATGGAGGACCTGCTCGGGCAGTACGACGCCGTCTTCCTGGGTCTCGGCGCCTTCAACTCCAACGAGATGGGCGTCGAGAACGAGGACGCCGACGGCGTCGTCAAGGCCGTCGACTTCCTCGAGGAGTTCGAGCTCACGGGCGACGTGCACGTGGGCGAGAAGGTCACCGTCATCGGCGGCGGGTTCACCGCCATGGACGCCTGTCGCACGTCCCTCCGCAAGGGCGCCAAAGAGGTCACGTGCCTCTACCGCCGCTCGCGCAAGGAGATGCCCGCNNCGGCATCGAGATGCTGCGCATGGAGCTGGGTGAGCCCGACGACTCCGGCCGGCGCCGGCCGGTGCCCATCGAGGGCTCCGAGTTCGTCGTCGACTGCGACCAGGTGATCACCGCCATCGGCCAGTTCCCGGACCTGGACGGCACCAGCGAGGAGCAGGGCGTCAAGCGGACCAAGTGGAAGACCATCGCCGTCGACGACTTCACCTTCCAGACCGAGGACCCGCGCGTGTTCGCCGGCGGCGACGCCGTGCTCGGGGCCCAGACGGTGATCCAGGCGATCGCCCAAGGCAAGAAGGCGGCCTGGAGCATCGACGCCTTCTTCCGTGGCGAGGACATGCCGGAGCTGTCGCGGCATCTGGCCGAGCTCAAGGCGACGCCGTTCTTCAACGCCCTCTCCACCAAGACCGACCTCGATCCGCGGCTGCAGCGCATGGCCGAGATCCCGCCTGTGTTCGTCGACATGACCACCGACGTCTCGCAACCCGCGCCGCCGGCGGACATGCCCAAGCTCGGCCCGGACGAGCGGCGCGACAACTTCCGCGAGATCGAGCAAGGCTTCACCGAAGCGGAGGCGCAGCGCGGCGCCGAGCTGTGCCTGGACTGCTACTGTCCGGCCAACGGCAAGTGCGACCTGCAGCGCTACAGCATCGAGTACGAGGTCTTCAAGAACCGCTTCCACGGCTTGGCTGCCCACGACTACCCCGCCGACTTCCGCCACGATTTCATCATGCGCGAGCCCAACCGCTGCATCAACTGCGGCCGCTGCGTGCGCATCTGCCGCATGGAGGTGGGCTCGAGCTGTTACGACACTATGGGACGCGGCTTCGACACCATCGTCTCGACGCCGGACAACCTGCCTCTGCAAATGGTGGGCTGCGTCTCGTGCGGCAAGTGCGCCGAGACGTGCCCGACGGGCTCCATCGAGACCAACCCGCGCGTGCTGGTGAGCTACGACCTCGACGAGAGCCGCTGCATCTTCTGCGGCGAGTGCGTCGAGGTCTGCCCGTACGACGCACTCGAGCAGACCGACTTCTTCGAGCTCGCCGGCTTCAACCGCACCACCATGGCGGCCGAGTCGTTGTTCGTGCGCGAGGCGCGCGCTGTGGACCCCCTGCGCGAGACGGTCACCGACCTGGTGCAGAACGTCAAGGACACGCAGCTCGGCGACGGCTGGGTCTGGACCCCCATCAAGGGTGACCCGGTCGACCTCGAGGGGGAGGAGTAGGCGGTATGCCACACGGCGACTTCCAGCCCATCGCCTTCTCGGTCATCGCCGCCTGGATCCTGGTGGCCGCCGTGGGTGTGGTCACACTGCGCAACATCGTCCACTCGGCGATCGCCATGGTGTTCTGTTTCCTGGGTGTGGCGGCGATCTACGCCCTGCTGCACGCTGAGCTGCTGGCGATCGTTCAGATCCTCATATACGTGGGTGCCATCTCGGTCGTGATCCTCTTCGCGATCATGCTCACCGAGGCCCAGAGCGGGCCGGTCGCCATGTTCTTCAACCGGCAGAGCATCTTCGCCCTGCCGTTGTCGGTGGGCGTGGCCGGGGTCGTGTCGGCGGCGCTCATCTCGGCGCAGCTGCCGGGCGTGGGCAGCAAGGCTCTCAACCCCGGCGTCTGGCAGATCTCCAAGGCACTGCTCAGCGAGGCCGTGTTCCCGTTCGAGCTCATTTCTCTCGTGCTGCTGGCGGCCATGATCGGCGCCATCCTGCTCGCCAGAAGGGAGGAGGAGGACCGGTGAACGCCGTCGACTGGTATCTCCTGCTCGCCATGTTGCTCTTCTGCATCGGCGCCTACGGGGTGCTGGCGCGGCGCAACGTGATCCTCATCGTCATGTGCCTCGAGCTCATGCTCAACGCCGTCAACATCGCCCTGGTGGCCATGTCAAACTTCATGCCCGGCATAGCCGGCCGGGGCGTGCTCTTCGCCCTGTTCATCATCACCTTGGCGGCGGCCGAGGTCACCGTGGGCCTGGCGATCGTGATCGCCAACTACCGCAACAAACGCAGTGTGCAGGCAGACGAGTTCAACAGGCTCAAGGGCTGAGGTGGCGTGCGTGGAGGGCAAGCTCTCATGAAGCTGGTCACGACGCTCATCCCCCTGTTGCCGCTGTTCGGCTTCGTCGTGACCCTGCTCTTGGGCAAGCGCTTCTTCGGCAGGCGGGCCCACATCCTCTCCTGTCTTGTGGTCACTGCCGCGTGGGCCTTGAGCATGTACGTGTTCTGGCACGTCTTCACCCACCAGAAGGAGCCGCTGCACATCACCCTCTTCACGTGGGTGGCCTCGGGCTCGCTGCACGTCACGTGGGGCTACCTGGTCGACACGCTCACGGCGGTCATGCTGCTCATCGTGGGCACCATCGGCATGCTCGTGCACTACTACTCGATCGGCTACATGAAGGGCGACGAAGGCTACTACCGGTTCTTCGCCTATCTCAACCTGTTCATGTTCGCCATGTTCGTCCTCGTCTTGGCCGACAGCTACCTGCTCATGTTCCTCGGCTGGGAGGGCGTGGGCCTGTGCTCGTATCTGCTCATCTCGTTCTGGTTCCGCAAGCAGAGTGCCTCACAGGCCGGCAAGAAGGCGTTCCTGGTCAACCGCGTGGGCGACTTCGGCTTCACGCTCGGCATGCTGCTCATCTTCCTCACCGTGGGCACGCTGCAGTTCACCGGCGTCTTCGCGGCCGCCGGCGCCGGCAAGATCGGCTCCGGCACCATGACGTGGATCTGCCTGCTGCTCTTCGCCGGCGCCGTCGGCAAGAGCGCGCAGTTCCCGNNGCCCTGATCCATGCCGCCACCATGGTCAACGCCGGTGTGTACATGGTGGCGCGCTCCTATCCGCTGTTCCTGCACTCGCACGCGGCCATGCTGGTCGTCATGGGCATCGGCACGTTCACGGCCATCTACGCGGCCCTGATCGCTCTTACTCAGAACGACATCAAGCGGGTGATCGCCTACTCCACCATCTCATCCCTGGGCTTCATGTTCATGGCCCTCGGCGCCGGGGCGTGGGCGGCGGGCATCTTCTACCTGCTGGTGCACGGCTTCTTCAAGGGTCTGCTCTTCCTCGCCTCGGGCTCGGTCATCCATGCCATGTCCGGCGAGCAGGACATGCGCCGCATGGGCGGTTTGCGCAAGAAGATCCCGCTCACGTTCTGGACCATGCTCGCCGGCGCCGTGGCCATGGCCGGCATCATCCCTCTCTCCGGTTTCTGGGCCAAGGACGAGATCATCGGCGGCGCCTTCAGCGGCGGCTACTACGTCGTGTGGGCCGTGGGCATCGTCACGGCCTTCATCACGGCCATCTACATGTTCCGTCTCATCTTCCTCACCTTCTGGGGCGACAACCGGGCCACCCCGGAGGTGCAGCAACACATCCACGAGTCGCCGGCGGTGATGACGGCGCCACTGGTCATCCTGGCCGTGCCGGCTGCCGTACTGGGCATGATCGTCGGCTTGCCGCCAGAGAGCGGCTGGATCCATCGCTTC
>PMKX01000130.1 GCA_003158705.1 Actinomycetota bacterium | reverse complement strand
GGTCGCGCCTGCGGCGCTGGCCGCGATGCTTGCCTTCATGTGCGGCAATAAGGTGCTTTCACCGCAGCACGTGCTTTGGGTCCTCCCGCTCGTAGCTCTCTGTCTGGCGGCGAGACACCGAAGCCATCGCGCGGTCGGCGTGCTGATGCTGGCTGCCATCGCGCTGACCCAGGTGGAGTTCCCCGGACTGTACAGCGGGGTCGTGGCACTCGAGTCGGTACCGCTCCTCGTCATTGTGGCACGCAACATCCTCTTACTGGCGGCGCTCGTGCTCGTGGTGGTATCGCTGTGGGGGCTCCCGCCGACGCGACAGCGCGAAGAGCGGGGGCCTGCTCTTCGCAGCTCCTGAGCCGGATGTGGCACCGCTTCGCGATCGGAACGCCCTGACAGTGCTCGTTGGTCGCGTGATGCGGCGCGCGGACGCGACCGGCCGGGAAGGCTCTACCCGATGGAGGCCGGCTCGATCTCGTCGCGCAGACGGCCCTTGAGACGCAGGATCGCCTTCGTGTGCAGCTGCGAGACGCGCGACTCGGTGACTCCCAGAACCTCGCCGATCTCGCGCAGGGTGAGGTTCTCGTAGTAGTACAGCGCGATGACGATCTTCTCGCGCTTGGGCAGCGCGTCGATGGCAGCTGCCAAACGAGCCTTCATCTCGCTCAGATCGAGCATGCGCGAGGGATCACGGCTCTTGGGATCCTCGAGCGTATCGATGAGCGACGAGCTGTCGCCGTCCGAGCCCGAGATAGACCACAACTCGTCGAGCGCCATGATGGACGTGTTGGCGATCTGCGTGAGCGCCTGCTGGAACTCGTTCACGCTCATGCCGAGTTCGGTAGCGATCTCCTCGTCCGTGGGCGCGCGCTGCAGCCGGTTCTCGAGCAGCGCGCAGACCTTCTCGATGTCACGCGCCTTGGCGCGCACAGAGCGCGGCACCCAGTCCAACGAGCGCAGCTCGTCGATGATAGACCCCTTGATGCGCGAGATCGCGTACGTCTCGAACTTGATCTCGCGCTCCGGGTCGAAGCGCTCGAGCGCACCGATGAGGCCGAGCAGCCCATAGCTGATGAGGTCGGCCTCCTCGATGTGCGAGGGCAGACCGTTGCTCATGCGGCCGGCGACATACTTGACCAGCGGCGCATAGGCAAGGATGAGGTGGTCACGTGCCGCCTGGTCGCCTTCGCGCTTGTAGCGCGCCCAGAGTTCCCGCGCTTTGTTCTCGTCCAGGCGAGCCATCAAGCGCGAGGGTGATGTAGCTTGTACGTCCGGCGCAGGTGTGCGCCGCTGACATGCGTGTACACCTGTGTGGTCGCCACTGAGCTGTGGCCGAGCAACTCCTGAATCGCGCGCAAATCGGCACCCCGTTCGAGCATGTGCGTCGCGTACGCATGCCGCAGCATGTGTGGCGACGCCGGCTCAATCCCTGCAATGCGGCAGTATTTTAGCACGATGCGACGGATGTCGGACGTGAGCAGCGGCCGACCGCTGCGTGAGAGCAGGAGCCGTCCCCCGCCGCGGCCAGGCTCGCCGCTGCCCGTAGCCAGGAGGCCGCGGCCCCGTTCGAGGTAACGTCGCACAGCGGCCGNNTCTGAGCGTCGCCCTGGTGCAGGTCGCCGAGCTCGAGGTCGACCAGCTCCTGGCTGCGCAGACCGCAGCCATACAGCAGCTCGAAGATGGCGCGGTCACGCAGCTGCTGGGGCTCGCTGCCGGCGGCCGCGGCCAAGACCGCCATGACCTCGTCCAGGCGCAGCGAGCGCGGCAGCCGCCGGCGCCGGCGCGGACCCGGCAGCAGTCGAGTCGGATCGGCGTCCAGCACGCCGCGCTCGGTCAGGTAGCGACAAAGGGTGCGTAGCGTGGAGAGCTTGCGCGCCAGTGTGGCGGGAGCGTAGCCCCGGCGCCCCAGATCGGCTGCGAACGCGCGCACCGTTGAACGATCGAGCGCGGCCAGCGCGCCGGTCCGCCCCGCGAGCCACTCTACAAGCTGGCCGAGATCGGATGCATACGAGCGCCGTGTGGCCGCGGTCATGCCGCGCACCACAAGCACACGTAGGAACGCGTCTACGTGCGCGTCAGGATCGACGATCCGTCGCTGCGCGGCTGCCTCGATCGCCTGGTCGGTGGCCAGCTGGTCCCCCTCGCTCGCCCGGACGCCTGGACCGGGTCGCCCTCACGTTCGGCGACCGTGAGGCGGAGTCCTGCACCCTGGCGGCGCTGGTCGGCCGTCAGCCGCGGCGGCGGCGAAAGCGGCCGCCCGCCGCGGCACACACCAAGCCTTCGAGCTCGAGCGTGCTGAGAAGCGAGAGCGTCTGGGCGACGGTGGAGTCGCTGGACCGTGCGAGCTGGTCCACCGTCTGCTCGCCGTCGTCGAGCGCGGCCAGCACGGCAAGCGCGCGATCGGCGCCGCCAAGCGGCGCCGCTGCCCGAGCGCCCGGCGCAGTCTGGAACGCGACGCCCTCACGGAGCTGCGGCCCGACGACCGCCACCACGTCGGCTGCCGACTCACACAGGTGGGCTCCCTCACGAAGCAGTCGGTGAGGGCCGGCCGAGAGACGCCGGCCGGCCTCACCAGGCACGGCGAACACGTCGCGGCCCTGGTCGAGAGAGTAGCGCGCCGTGATGAGACTCCCGCTGCGCTCTGAGCCCTCGATGATCACCACGGCATCGCTCATGCCGGCGATGACGCGGTTGCGCGCCGGGAAGCGCCAGGCGCGCGCCGGCACTCCCCACCAGAACTCAGAGAGCAGCAGTCCCTGTCGCCGTACGGCAGCGAAGAGTCGCGCGTTGGCTTGCGGGTAGACCACGTCGACGCCGCACCCAAGCACGCCGACCGTAGCCAGCGTGTCGGCGCCGGCCGTGGCCGCGAGCGCCTCGGCCTGAGCGGCGGCGTCGATCCCTAAGGCCATGCCGCTGACGATCACCGCCCCCAGCCTCGCCAGGTCGGCGGCGATGCCGGCGGCGATCTCCAGGCCATACGGCGACGGCCGGCGGGCACCCACGATCGCCACCACAGGGTGCCGCGCCACAGCTGCCAGCGCGGGCAGCGGCGCGGCACCTGCGAGGAACAGCGCCGGCGGCGGGTCGTGGAGCTGGAGCAGCGCCGGAGGATAGGCGGCCTGGCCCCAACAGACGGCAGACCGGGCGGCCTCGGTGCCGGTCGCGCCCCTGGACGCAGGTCTCAGCGGGCCGAGGCGCAGCAAGCGCACGTACTCTTGCGCGTCGCCGCTCGCTTGCTGCCGCTCGCTGCGGCGCTCGGCAGTGCCACTCCCTGCGGAGGAAGACTCGCCGGCGGCCGTTCGCCCGTCGCGGGTCGCGCACGCGGCCGCGGAGCCGCGCCGCGCGAGCAAAGCCGCGATCTTGCCCGGCTCGAGGTCCAGCACGTCGCCCAGCGTGCCGTCGCACTGCCTGACGAGATATTGCACAACGCCGGCGCGCAGCGACGCCAGTCGCGCCAGCCAAATGCACGTGGCGAGCCGGCGCGGGGAGACCGGCGAGCAGCGCGGCGCTCCCGCAGCCTCCACGCCCTCTTCAGCGTCCATCGATGCCTCGCGCACGATAGGAGAGACTCTCGGCCACGTGCGCCGCCTCGATCCTGGGCGCACCCTCGAGATCGGCGATGGTCTGCGCCACCTTCACGACCCGATCGCAGGCCCGGGCACTTAGTCGCAGCCGCTCGTAGGCACGATCGAGCAGCGCGACCGCCTCGCCGTGAAGCACACAGAGACGACGCAGCTGGCGAGACGTCATGTGTCCGTTGGCGTACGTCGTGGTGCCGGCCAGACGCACGAGTTGCCGCATGCGAGCCGCCGCGACCCGTGCGCCCACCACGCGTGACTTCTCGCTCTGGCCGCCTGATCGCCGCTCGGCCGGCGCCACCCGGGGCACCTCGACGCGCAGATCGATGCGGTCCAGCAGCGGACCGCTGAGCTTGCTCACGTACTGTCGCAGACGGTGCGCCGGACACGCACACTCTCGCTCGCGGTCGCCGAGGAACCCGCACGGACACGGATTCATCGCCGCCACCAGCATGATGCGCGCTGGGAAGGTCACCGACGAAAGCGCTCGCGAAATGGTCACCTCGCCGTCCTCGAGCGGTTGCCGTAGCCCTTCGAGTGCGGAAAGCCTGAACTCGGGGAACTCGTCGAGGAAGAGGACGCCGAGATGGGCGAGGCTGACCTCCCCCGGGCGCGGCGTGCCGCCGCCGCCTACGAGACCGGCACTCGAGATGGTGTGGTGCGGGGCCCGGAACGGCCGCCGCACGACCAGGGGCTGCTGCGCCGGCAAGAGGCCGGCCACGCTGTAGATGCGCGTGACGTCGATCGCCTCTTGCACCGTGAGCGGCGGCATGATGGTCGGCAGGCGACGCGCCAGCATGGTCTTGCCAGACCCCGGAGGCCCGATCATGAGGACGTTATGTGCCCCCGCGGCAGCTACCTCGATGGCCCGCTTGGCCTGCCCCTGACCGACCATGTCCGCCAGGTCGACGTCGTCGTCCGCCTGGTGCTGAAGAAGGCGCTCGACCAGGAGTGGTCGTGCCGCCTCTCCCCCGCCGGCTTCGATGACCGCCACAGCGGCCCGCAGCGTCTCGGCGGGGTACACCTCCAGGCCCGGCACGAGCGCCGCCTCGGCGGCGTTGGCACGCGGCAGCACCAGCCCGCGTAGCCCGCGGTGCCGCACACTCTCGGCCACCGCCAGAGCTCCCACAATGGGCCGCAGGCTACCGTCCAGCCCTAGTTCGCCCACGGCCGCGATGCCGTCGGCACCGCGCTGGGCCTGCCGCGTCGCCAGCAGAAAGGCCAGAGCGATGGGCAGGTCGAACGAGGGGCCCTCCTTGCGCACGTCGGCGGGCGCCAAGTTGACGGTGATACGCCGCGAGGGGAACTCGTAGGCTGAGTTGACGATGGCCGCTCGGACGCGTTCGCGACTCTCCTGCACGGCCGCATCGGGCAGACCCACGATGGTGAAGGCCGGCGCGGCAGCGACGACGTCGGCCTCGATCTCGACCGGATATCCCTGAAGGCCGCTCAGGGCCTCGCTGGCGACTCGGGCAAGCATTGTCTCCTCTCGTATGCGTGGCGGCGCTCACGGCGCCTCCTGTGAGTCCTGACGGCGTGGCTCGCAAGTGTTGTGCTGCCTTCTAGGTGACGAACGCGGCCCGCAGGTGCGTGACACGCGCCGGCACGTGCGTGGCGTCGATGGCGACGATGTCGAAGCGCACTTCGTCTACGCCGGCCAGTATCGACGGTCGCGCAGACATCCACAGCTCGGCGAGACGGGCGATCTGACGCTGCTTGCGGACCGTCACCGCATCCTCGGGCGCGCCACAGGTAGCCGAGCGGCGCGCCTTGACCTCGACGAACACCAGGGCTTGCCCGTGGCGAGCGATGATGTCGATCTCGCCACGGCCGACGCGTTGATTGACAGCCAGCAGGCGGTACCCGCGGCGCACCAGGTAGGCTTGTGCCTGCGCCTCGGCAGCCTGTCCGAACCGCTGCCGAGCATTGGTCATCGCCTCGCCTCCTTGCCGACCGGTCCCGTGCGAAGGTAGCACGCCCTCAGACTGAGTGGAATGCTCCAGAACCCGTGTGGGTATGACGTTTGCCGTTTGTCTACTCGGGAGGGCGACGCCGGCTCGTCCGGGACGCCGCATCCGTCGCACGGGCACGGTATGATGCGGCCATGACGAGCTTCCGCTTCGTGCACGCTGCCGACCTGCACCTCGACACCCCGTTCCAGGGCGTCGCGCAGCCCGCCCCGGCCGTGGCCGAGGCGTTGCGCGACGCCTCACTGGCGGCCTGGGACGAGCTCGTCGAGCTCACTCTGCGCGAGCAGGCCGCCTTCCTTCTCCTGGCCGGCGACATCTACGACGGCGCCGAACGCGGCATGCGGGCCCAGTTTCGCTTCCTGCATGGCCTGGAGCGTCTCGCCGACGCGCGCGTGCCCGTCTTCATCGTGCACGGCAACCACGACCCGCTAGGCGAGGGCTGGTCCGGCATCGAGCGCTGGCCCGAGACGGTCAAGGTGTTCGGTAGCGACCAGGTCACGGCAGCCTCGGCCGAGCGCGACGGCACCACTCTGGCCACAGTGCACGGCATCAGCTACGCACAGCGCGCGGTGAGCGACAACCTGGCGGCCCGGTTTCCGTCACCCGACGATCACGGCCTTCAGGTGGCCCTTTTGCACTGCAACGCCGGCGGCAACGCCGAGCACGAGGCCTATAGCCCCTGCTCCGTCGCTCAGCTTCTCGACGCCGGCTACCAGTACTGGGCCCTGGGTCACATCCATCGGCGCCAGTCCTTGGGGAGCGGCAAGGTCGCCATCGAGTACCCCGGCGACCTGCAGGGTCGCAGCGCCAAAGCCAGTGAGCTCGGCGAGAAGGGCGCTCTGGTCGTCGAGGCTAGCGGACACCGCCTGCAGCCGGTGCGCTTCGCCACCTGCGACCGCGTGCGGTTCGCCGTGGTCGAGGCAGACATCGCCACCCTCGGCGACATGACCCACGTGCGCGATGCCCTCCTCGACGACCTCGCCAGGTTGCAAACGCAGCACGGCGGCTGCGGGCTGCTGGTGCGTGGGCGTCTCAGCGGCCGCGGTGGCCTGCACACCGACCTGCGCCGCCCCGACGCGCTGCCGGCCCTGCTCGACGAGCTCCGTGCAGCGTGCAACAGCGAAGCACCGTTCGTGTGGTGGGACGCGCTGTCAGATCAAACGCGATCGCCTATCGACCGGGAGGCGATCGCGCGCCGCGGCGACCTTTCGGCCGAGCTTCTGCACCTCGGCGCGGCGCTGGCCACCGACCAGGAGGCGCGGCGCGGCTTTCTCGAGGCAGCGCTCGCAGAAGGCCCGGGCAGGCAACTGCCGGAGGAGTCGCGCGCACCAGACGACGCCGAGGCCGTCGCCCTGTTGGCTGAGGCCGAGGACCTGGCCCTTGACGGGCTGGAAGGCGACTGACCGTGCGCGTCGCCGCATGGCATGTCGAGGGGTTCGGCATCTTCAGCGACTACGCCGGCCCGGAACTGCCCGACGGACTGATCGTCCTGACCGGCCCCAACGAGGCCGGCAAGAGCACTCTGCTCGCCTACATGCGCGGCATGCTCTTCGGCTTCCCGACCAAGCACGGCAGACAGCAGGTGCCGCTCTACGCGCCCGTGCGCGGCGGCCGCCGCAGCGGCCGCCTCTTCGTGCTTGGTGAGGAGGGGCGCTACGTGATCGAGCGGCAAGACGGTGCCACCAACAAGGCGGTCGTCCTCACCCTGCCCGACGGCAGTCTCGGCAGCGAGGACGACCTCGCCCACCTGCTCGGCAACGCCGACGCCACCCTCTTTGAGACGGTGTTCGCCTTCACGCTGCGTGAGCTGCAAGAGCTCGCCTCGCTCACCAAGAGCGACGCCGCCGAGCGCATCTTCTCGGCCGGCCTGGTCGGGGCCGGCCAGTCGGCGCAGAAAGTCGTCGCCGACCTGGGCAGCCTCGCCGGCGACATCTACAAGAGACAAGGACGTGGCGGCGCGCTGCGCGAGGCCCTCGACCAGCTCGCCCAGACGGAGAGCCGATTGGTCCAGGCTCGCGAAGCGGCCCTCGGTTATCCCCGACTCACGGCACAGCTCGCCACCGCCGACCGCGAGCTGCAGGAGCGCGATGCGCAGGCTGCCACCGCACGCGACAGGGTCACCCGTCTGCGCTCCCTGCAGAAGATATGGCCCGCCTGGTCCGAGCTCCTCGAAGCCGAGGAGGAGCTCCAGGCCCTGGGCGAGCATGGCAGAAACGACGAGGCGCTCAGCGGCCTCGTCGCCGAGCTCACGCTGCATCGTGAGCGCCTGAATAGACTGCCTTCTTCGGCCGCCGGAGCAGAGCGGGCTACCGCCGACCTCGAGGCCCGTCTCGCGGACCTGGGTCCTGGCTGGGACACCGCCCGCCTTGCGGCACTCGATGCGTCGCTGCCTGCACGCGACGTGGTGCGCGACTGGCAGAGACGCCTGCGGGAGGCCGGCGAAGCCGCCCTGTTGGCGCAGCGAGAGGTGCGCAACGCCGAAGACACGCGCAGTGCGCTTCTTCGCGAGCGCGAACGCTGGCTTGCACATCCGGATGCGCCCACGAGCCGCTCCGCTGCCGGCGCGGGCACGCCGGCACGCTGGGTCGTGGCGACTGCCGCCGCTGTGGGCGCTGCGGTCGGGGCTGCGCTGCTGGCAGCCGGCAGCACCGTGGCCGGGATCGCCGTGCTGGCGGCGGCGTTGCTCCTGGGCGTCCCGGCCATCGTCTTGATCACCTTGCGGCAAACGGGCCAGCGAGTGGCGCACGCCACGCAGCAGCGCCTGCACGGCGAGCTTGCCGGTGTGGATGCTCGTCTCGGCGAGACGGAGCAGGCACTCGCGCGCGAGGCCTCGGCGCTCAGCTCGGCTCAGGAGGCGACCGCCCGTCTCGATGCCG
>PMKX01000155.1 GCA_003158705.1 Actinomycetota bacterium | reverse complement strand
CTGACGGTGGTGGTCGGGGGCGTGGCGTCGCTGCCCAGGGCCGTGCCGTATGCCTTGACGCTCCAGGCATCGAAGGTGCCCGTGTCGCCGGCCTGCAGATCGCGCACGGTGAGCGTCCAGGTGCCCTGCGAGTTCTCCCCCAAGCAGCGGGCCACACCGAAGCGCCAGTCGTTGTAGTTGCTGGCGGCGCCGGCGGTGTTGGAAGCATCGGCGAGCACACTCTGCGTGCCCTCGGGCGAGGTCAGCACGACCTGCAGATCGCCCCAGAAGGGATGCGTGGCCGTGAAGTACACGTCGACCCACTCGATCTTCACGGCGCTACTCAACGTGATGGTGCTCGAGACGCCGTTGACGTTGGCGTCGGGGATAGGCAGGTTCGGTGTGGCGCTGCCCTGGTCTGAGACCTCGGGGCCGGCCGGCACCCAGCTCTGAGCCGCATCGACGGCAGCCTGCGCGTCGACGCGGCCAAAGCCGTACTTGTGGTCGATGTGATAGCCGGCGCCGTTGGTGGTCCAGTCCGAGTCGCTCGGGAACTTCTTGACCGCCGTCGCCATGAGGATCTGCTTCACGTCCCGCCATGTGAGGTCAGGGTTGGCCTGCAGCATGAGCGCCGTCACACCGGCCACCAGCGGCGCCGCGGCCGACGTACCGCCGAAGCTGTGCGTGTAGTTGCCGGAGCTGTAGCCCGCGTCGCCCATCCGGTCCGTGGTCGTGATGCCGAGCGAGCCGCCGTTGGAGGGCGCCGTGACGGCAAGGTTGGCGCCGGGCTCTGAGTAGTAGGACTGCTGGCCGGAGTTGGTGGATGCCGCGACGGCGATGGTGTAGTGCGAGTTGGCATAGCCGTCGTAGTTGGAGTTGTCGTGATACTGCCGCCCGTTGCCGGCCGCCCACACGTAGATGGTGCCCAAGCCGTGGCGGCCGTTCTGCACGCCGTCGGCCAGAGCTGCCTGGGTCAGAGGGCCGGGGGCCTCCAGGTGACGGTCGTCCGCCGGCCCCCAGCTGCAGCTGTCGATGTCGACGACGTCCTGACCGTGCGTGAGCGCCGCCGCTTCCACGGCGTCCGAGTCGGCGTCGAGCATGCGGAACCCGACCAGGCCGGCGTCGGGCGCCGAACCCGACACGCCGATGCCGTTGAAGCCGCGCGCCGCCGCCACGCCGGCGCAAGCCGTACCGTGATCGTCGCCGAAGCCGGGACTGGGGTCGGCGTTGTTGTCCACCCAGTCCCAGCTCTGGCCGGGGATCACGTTGGGCGCCAGGTCCTCATGGGCGATCTGCAGGCCGTCGTCGACGATGGCCACGACCTGGCTGTGCGAACCCTTGAAGTGGTTCCACGCAGAGGTGACCGCGATGTCCACGCCGGGCGTGCCGCCGCCTTGACCGGTGTTGCGCAGGTGCCACTGGTCGGGAAAGAGAGGGTCGTTGGGGATGGCGCGCGTCGTGCGTGCCCGCCACCAGTCGGGCGTGGCCCACACGACGGCCCCGCTGCTGCGCAGCGCGTTGGCCGCCGCAAGACTGCCCCACGCAGAATCGGCGCGCAGCAGGCGGGTGTTGGGCGCGTAGCTCACGGTCTTGGCTGTCTGCAGCCCGTAGGCGCCTGCGACCCTGGCGGCGCCCGCAGCGCCGGAGGCGCGGAACTGGGCCGCCACCTCACCCGTGAGGGCCAAGCGGTCGGCCGCCAGCCTCGCTCCCTGGTAGAAGACGGGGCTCACCTCTCTGACCTCCGGTTGCGCGGCGAGGCTCTGGGCGGCGCGGGCGACGAGGTCGGCAGCCGCGCCGCCCCCTCCGAGCCGCGCGAACATCACGTACTCGTTGGAGCCGGCCAGCACCCGCGCCCTGGGATCGACGAGACGGGCAAGCGCTGCCATGCGCGCCGGCGTGACCCCAGAGCCGGGGTGGAAGAACACGCCGAACTCGTCGGCCGCCAGCCACGCCGACTCCGGCCGCGAGGCCTCGTACCACGTGTAGACCTTGCCCTGGGGCTGCGGGACGTGCTTGGCGGCCCCGCCGGCGCCGGCCGTGGCCGTCACGACGAGCAGCACGACTGCCAGCAGCGCCAGGCCGGCGACGGCCGCCGCCGTCCTCATGGCGTAGGCGACACGTCCGGACTTGGAGCGAAGCGGTGCGGGCATGAGCGACTCCCAAGNNGTCCTGTCAACCGCCCTGGCACAGCGGGGCGGGCCGCTGCCCCGTCACGCCCGCACGCTCGACGGTCCTCGCTTGACCTGTGCCTGCATGGCCAGCCAGACTGGACGCGGCCCGCAACTGGCGCAGGGGGAGCACGCATGAGACGCCGTCCACGCTCACAGGCATTGGCAGGCACGGTCCTGCTCACGGTGCTGGCACTCGCGGCCTTTCGGGCCGTCGCTCCGCCGCCGGCGGCAGCCGCGGAACCCGGCTATCTGATGAAGGAGCGCATCCTGCTCCTCCAGGGCTACATCGAAAGCCAAGGCGCCAAGGCCTACTGGCGCTTTCCCAAGACGCAGTGGGTCGCCCCAGGCGGCCGGCTCCGTGCACCACTCTGGCCGGTCGATCCCTGGACGGGAGGCGCCATGAGACCCGGCAGCGCCCCCGGCCACTACATCTACCGCGCCGCCGACGACCGGCGGAGCTACCGGCTCACGGGGTACTTCCAGGGTGCCAGCATGACCGTGACCGGCGCCGTCCCGTTCACGTACATGATGGCCTGCGACCATCGCTCCAAGGAGGGCCTTTGCCAGGTGCAGCAGTACCTCGAGCGCTGGGTGAGCTCGCACGACGGAGCGTATCCTCCGGCAAGCACGGTCACCCGCCACGGCGGGGTGGGCGAGCAGTCGATCATGAAATTCTGGCCCAGTAACCCCTGGAACCACGGCCCCATGGCTCAGTCGACCAACGAGGGCGACTTCAAGTACAGCAGGAGCGACGACGACCAGAGCTACAAGATGACCGCTCATCTGCGCCACGGGACCACGTGGAGCGTGGTGGGCTCGCTCGCCGACAACCCCTGCCACAAGCTGCGTCTGCAGCTCAGCGACGAGCTGGTCAAGTCGAGCCTGCACGTGCTCCAGGGCTACATCGAAGCGTACAGGCAAGCCCACGGCGGCGCGGCGCCGGCGGCGGCGGACGTGAGCCACACCGGCGCTCTAGGCCAAGGCAACCCATACTGGCCCGACGACCCGTACTCGGCTGTGCCCATGGCTCAGGGCACGGCCGCCGGGCAGTTCACCTACGTCGTGCACGGCGGCGGCGCGTACACGCTCACCGGCCACCTCTCGCAGGGCGACTACACTCTGCCGTAGAGCGCGCGGTTCGCGCGACCGCGTTCAGTCCTCGACCGGCTCGAACTCGTCCTTCTCGACGCCACACTCGGGACAGACCCAGTCGTCCGGCAGATCCTCGAACGAGGTGCCCGCCGCGACGCCGTTGTCGGGATCGCCTACCGCGGGGTCGTACACGTACTCACAGATGGTGCAGCGCCACTTCTGCATCTCTCGCTCCTCGCGATCGTGGTATTGCTTGATGCCGTAGGCGGGAGTCTACACTGGCCCTGACGGCGAGCCGTCGCCTGCCGTTACCCGCGGATAGGCGCGTTCACCGGGTAGCCGCTCTGCTCCCAGTAGCCGATAGCCTGAGTGGCGGTCACCTCGAGGCGGTCCACCCACTTGACGTTCTTGTAGCCGAGCTGCGACGGGATCACCAGGCGCACCGGACCGCCGTGGTCGGCCGGCAGAGGCTCGCCGTCGAGCGTGTCGGCCAGGAGCGTCTGTGGGCCGGTGGCATCGGCCAGCGGGAGGCTGTCTGTGTACCTGCCGCCGTAGGCGTGGAAAGTCACGAACTTGCCCTCCGGCCGCACTTTGGCCCTGGCAAGCAGCACGGAGGGAGAGACGCCTCCCCAGGTCAAGTTGTCCACGCTCCAGCCCTCGACGCAGTGGAAGTCGACGAGCTCCTCCTTGCGCGCGAGCTTCTGCCATGTGGCGAAGTCGATGGTCAGCGGTTTCTCTACGAGCCCGTCGACCGTGATGACCCACTTCTCCGGAGGTACGTTGGGCTGGCTCTCCACGTTCAAGACGGGCCAGCTCTGGAGCAGGCTCCGGAGCCGGGCGCTGGCGTTGGCGGGGATCCGCGACCTGGAGCCGCCGGCACCCCACAAGCCCAGTTTGATCGTCGCGGCCAAGCCGGCGATGAGGCTGCCGCCGAGCACGAGGAACCGCCGCCTGCTGTGGCGCGTCACGCGTGGCGGCCGGGCGTCGCTGCGCTCGGGGCCTTCGTCGTTGGCTGCCACGTTGCGCTCCCTTCGAGGGTCACCTCTCGCGCGCAGCCCAAATCAGGACTGCGGGCATCCGGATTGTTCCCGCTGCGGCGCGGATGAAGCGACCAAAGGGTTGCCAGAGTGGGCGCGGCCGGCGCAGCGGCCTGCCGCGCGCCGACTTCACTGGTTCTCGAGCAGCTCCTCGGCGGGCACGTCGCGCACGACACGCGCCGGCACGCCCATGACGAGCTTGCCCGCCGGCACGTCGCGCGTGACGACGGCGCCGGCGGCCACGAAGGCCTCGGCGCCGATCTCCACACCGGGCAGCAGCAAGGAGCCGCCGCCGATGCGGGCGCCGCGGCGGATGGTGGCCCCCTTCTCCAGGGCGTGGCGCTTCTCGGTGCGACCCATGAAGTTGTCGTTGGTGGTCTGCACGCAGGGGCCGATGAAGACGTGGTCTTCGATCTCCATGTAGCCCGTGATGTAGGCGTTGGACTGGATCTTGGTGAAAGGACCGATGCTGGTGTCGTTCTCCACGCAGGTGCCGCGCCCCACCACGACGCCCTCGCCGAGCACGCAGCGCTCGCGCACGCTGGCGAGGTCACCGACGATGCAGCCCGGGCCCAGCTCCGCGCCGCGATAGACGATGGCGCCGGCGCAGACTACGCAGCCGGCGCCAAGCTGCAGCGGCGCGAGCTCCCCGCGTTGGGTGGACGAGGTCGGCGACAGCGAGGGCACCTTGCCGAGCACGACATGGTCCTGGATGAAGCAGCCGTCGCCGATGACGGTGTGGTCGTAGACGACCACACCGGCGCCGAAAGTGACGTCGCGGCCGACCACGACCCCGTCGCCCAGCAGCAGGTCGTGGCCCAGGTCGGACGGCTTCAGCGACATGGCCGCCACCCTAGGTGAGGTCGGCCGTCTTGACCGGCCGGCCGCCGTCGCGCAGCGAGCGTTCCATGGCCTCCAGCACGCGCACCACGTTGAGGCCGTCGCGACCGTCGCTGAGCGGCTGCCGGCCTTCGCGGATGCACTCGACGAAGTGCTGGCACTCGACGCGCAGAGGCTCCTCGTTGCTGATCTTGGGGATGTGGATGTCGCCGAAGTGCAGGGTGACGAACTCGCCGTAGGTCTCGAACTTGGTGCGCGTAGTGGTGGCGCCTCTGTCGTACACGGTCACCTTGCGCTCGGCCTCCATGTCGTCGAAGACGACCAT
>PMKX01000163.1:4851-5952 GCA_003158705.1 Actinomycetota bacterium | reverse complement strand
TGTCGTGCGCCGGTATCGCATGAGTGGCCTGTGGGGGTCGCTGAGGCGCCGCCTGACGTGGACGGCGGCGCTCCTTCTGCTCATCATCGGCTACGGCGTGTACATGCGTCTGCACGGCATCACCTGGGGCCTGCCGTACACCTTCATCGACCCGGACGAGAACGTGATCGTGGGTCACGCCTACCACATCGCCACCGGCCACCTTAACCCGCAGTTCTTCTACTATCCCTCGCTGCTGCTGTACCTGCTGGCCGGCGTCTACAGGGCGATCGCTCTGGTCTGGCATCCCGCCTTTGCGTCGTCGTTCCTGGCCAAGTCCTCGTGGGTCGTCGATCCCACGCCGTTCTACCTTGCCGGGCGCCTGCTGGCGGTGGCCTTCGGCGGCGCCTCCATCTACCTGATCTACCGGCTCGGCAAGGCGGCCTTCTCGCCGCTCGCCGGGCTGCTGGCGGCCTTGTTCCTGGCCGTCGAGCCCGTACATGTGCGCTACTCACACGTGGCCGTCACCGACGTGCCGGCCACGGCCTTCTCGCTGCTGGCGCTGGTACTGCTGGTGGGCGCCGCCCAAGGCCGCGGGCGGCGCTGGCTCGTGGTCGGCGCCGTGGCCGCCGGGCTGGCCACGTCGGTCAAGTACAACCTGGGCATGCTCTTCATCCCGGCCACCGTGGCCTGGTGGTATGTGAGTCGCAGGGAGCGCGGCGCGGCCAAGCTCGTGGCCGGCGCTGAGGGCATGTCGGCCAAGGCCGACGGCGTGCCGGCCACGTCTGTGCGGCGCGTTCGGGCTGCGGCTCGCTGGGGCCTCGGCGCAGCTCGCCTCGTCTACCTGCCCATGCTGCTCGCCTTCGTGCTTGCCTCGCCGTACGTGGTCCTCGACTTTGGTCACTTCTGGCGCGACTTCGCCAGCCAGAACGCCATCGTCGCACGTGGCTGGCTGGGCTTCGAGCACGTCGGCAACGGTTACTGGTACAACCTCAACGTCAACCTGGTGGGTGCGCTGGGTGTGGCGCTGCTGGCCGTCGCCTTCGGCGGCTTGGCATTGGCGCTGTGGCGGCGCACGGCGGCCGACATGGTGCTCGTGCCCTATGCCGTCGTCTACTTCCT
>PMKX01000163.1:0-4782 GCA_003158705.1 Actinomycetota bacterium | reverse complement strand
GCCGACTCCGTGGCCTACGACCGTTCGCTCTCCGGCACGGACGTGCGCAGCGTGGCCCAACAGTGGGTCGAGCATCACATCCCCGTCGGGTCACGCGTGGCCACCGAGGCCTACGGACCGCCGCTCGTGTCGCGCCTCAGTGCGCCGCTGTTCCATGCCGTCGGGCGCAGCACCGCCTACTACCGGGTGGTGTATCTGGATCTGCCGTTGCCCGGCCAGCCCGCCGGAGGCTACAGCGTCTCCTATCTGCGCAGCCGTCACGTGCGCTACGTCATCGTGAGCTCGGGGGTGTACGCGCGGGTGCTGGCGGCCGGCAGCGACTACCCGCGCGTCACTGCCTTTTACGCCGCGCTTCAGAAGCAGGCGACGCTGCTGAAGACCTTCCGGCCGGGGCCGGGCCAGCGCGGCTCCGTGGTCAAGATCTACGCGCTGCAGCCGCCGCGCTCACGCCTGGTCAGTCGCGACCTCCCGAGCCTTCGCCCGGCGCGTCTCCATGCACGGGTCGCGGTCTAGCGAATCGCCACGTAGCTGACGAGCCCCGGCGGAATGGGCAGCCAGAAATTGATCACGCGGTAGGTGAGCACCACCGCCAGCGCCGTGGCTGAGGGCACCCCGAAGCCGACGTAGAGCGCGACCATGAGACCCTCGATGGCGCCCAAGCCGCCAGGCGTGGGCGCCAGGGTGCCCACCGCGTAGGCGATCACGTAGCCGATAGCCAGCAACTCGAGATGCATGTGGTAGCCAAAGGCGAAGAAGGTCGCCCACAGGCAGCACATGTCGAAGGTCCAGTAGACACACGCAGCGGCCGTGGTGGTGCGGAAGGCGCCGCGATGCGACGTCATGCGGCGCATGCCGGCGAAGAAGTTGTCGAGCCAGCCGTCTATGTGATCCTGCTCGATCACTTCGCGACGGGCGATGGTGTTGACGATGCGTGCCGCCTGGCCCACGCGCCGCCGGGCGGCCGTACGGTGGTTGTAGAGGTAGATGCCGTAGCCGGTGAGGGCCAGTATCAACCCGATGAGGACGAAGGCCGTGGTGTAGGTCCAGATGGCGCGCTGGCCGGTGATGACGAGAAAGACGATGGCGATGAAGAACACAAACCAGAGCACGGCGTAGTTGAAGAAGTTCTGCGCCGCGATGGCCACGAACACCAGGCCGTGGGGCACGTTCTTGCGCCGCAAGGCGTTGTAGCTCACCACCCAGCCGCCGACGCCGCCGGCNNACGAAGCGGAACAGGTTGGCGTAGCCGACCAGAGCCAAGATCTCCAGCGCCACCGCCACAAGGAACAGCTCCCACTCGGCGTGGGAGACCAGGCGGAGCGCCTTTCCGAAGCCGACGAGGCGGGGGAGGAGGACGTAGAGAATAGCGGCGATGAAGACGAAGACGAAGACTCTGCGCAGCGCCTTGATGAGAAGCCTCCTCCTCGCCTCGCTCGCCTAGTACAGGAACATCGGCTTGCCCATGATGTCGCACACTCGGGGCCGGTACTCCTCGGCGTCGTAGAGAGCCGCCACGTCCACGTGGCGCTGGTTGCCGGCCACCGTCTCGAGCGACACCGTGCTGTAGGCGCCGCCTTGCAGGGCCACCATGCGGCCGGACTCACCCTGTGCGAGCTGGTCGAAGGCGAGCGTGCCGTATGACGCGGCGACCATGCGGTCGAGCGAGTCGGGGCTGCCGGAGCGGATCACGTAGCCGAGCTGCTGGAACATGATGTTGATGCCGGTGCGCCGCTTGACGTCTTCGGCCACGGCCAGGCCGATGCCGCCCAGCTTGCGGTGGCCGTAGGCGTCGGCCTCGCCGGTCTCGACGATGCCGCCGCCGGCCGCCAGCGCACCCTCTGAGACAGTGACCATGGCGTAGTTGGACGGGTTGGCGGCGCGGTCGGCGACCAGCAGGTCGCAGAGGCGGTCGCCGTCGAACGGCACCTCTGGGATGAGCGCCCGGTCCACGTCGGCGAGGTAAGCGGAGATCAGTGAGGTCTCGCCGGAGTTGCGGCCGAAGAGCTCCACCACACCGATGCGCTCGTGCGAGCCCAGCGCCGTGCGGAAGTTGGTGAGCATGTCCACCGAGCGCGTGACGGCCGTGGAGAAGCCGATGCAGTAGTCGGTGCCGAACACGTCGTTGTCCATCGTCTTGGGGATGGCCACGACGCTCAGGCCTTCGCGACTCAGGCGACCGGCGAAGCTGAGCGTGTCGTCGCCGCCGATGGGGATGAGGGCATCCAGGCCGAGCGCCTCTATGACGCGCACGGCGTGCCGCGTGCAGTCGAGGCGACCGTCGCCGGTGTCGACACGGTCCTGGGCGCGGACGTGCTTCGGCACGTCCGCCGGCTTGACCTTGCTCGGGTTGGTGCGCGAGGTGTGCAGTACCGTGCCGCCGGTGCGGTCGATCCGGCGCACGGCCGCGGGCGGCAGCGGCATCGTCCAGGCTTGTGCGGAGGCCGGGTCGTCGGGGTCGATGGCCAGCACGCTGGCCCAGCCGCGACGCAGGCCCAGCACCTCTATGCCTTGCGCCTGAGCGCGCATGGCGACCGCCTTGATGGCCACGTTGAGGCCCGGCACGTCGCCGCCGCCGGTGAGGATGCCGATCCGCCGTAGCTTGGTCATCGAGTCCCTCTCTTGTCGGGTGCGCGTTGCCCTGGGTCTCCCAGCACCTCTTCTTCGATCTCCATGCGCCTGGTCCAGGCATAGGCGACCGCACAGGGCACGCTGGTGGCCGGGAAGGCGACCAGCGCGAACCAGAGCCAGCGCCGCTGGGCGAAGGTGACGTACATTGCGTAGAACCACGTGGCCGCCCAGCCCGAGAGCATAGAGCCGAGCCACGCGATGTTCACTCCCGACGGCACGCCGACGCGCAGCAGACCCGCGAAGGTGTACGTCATGAAGAGCAGCAAGCTGATGGCCGAGACCAGGAAGAGGAACGAGAGGTGACGGACCTCGGTGCGGCGCCGGGCCTCGAGGACGACGGGATCGTTCGTGGGCGGGCCGGCGCTGGGGCGCGCAGGGCGTCGCGCGGCTCCGCCAGGAGGTTGTGCTTGCCGCCGCGCGTTGCTCACGCGCCCTGCGCCTGGCCGTTTCTGGGCTTGTTTCTTGCTGCTTGCGGGCATGCTTGGGTCCGACCTGTGACCGAGTCGCCGCAGGGCGCGCGGCCCCGCGGCTGGAAGTGTGATTCTCGATGAAGCAGGAGCGAAACTCAAGCCCGCCCGGCGGCTCGGCGCTGCTCTACGACACGCTGATGTGGCCCGTGGAGCGTGCGGCTGTGGGCGCCTGGCGGCGCCGGCTGGCCGCGCGCGCCCGCGGTCGCGTCTTGGAGATCGGCGCCGGCAGCGGCAGCCAGTTCCGCTGGTATGCGCCGGGCACCGAGGTGACCGCGCTCGAGCCTGACCCGGGGATGGCCGCTCGTGCGCGTCGGCGGGCGTCACAGGCCGTGGCCGGCGTCAGAGTGGCCGAGGGCCGCGCCGAAGAGTTGCCCTTCGCCGACGAGCACTTCGACGCTGTGCTGGCGGCCTTCACGCTGTGCACGGTCGGCGAGCCCGAGCGTGCCTTGGCTGAGGTGCACCGGGTGCTCAAGCCGGGCGGGGAGCTGCTGCTCATCGAGCACGTGCACCTGCGCTGGCAGCCGGGTCGCTGGCTGCAGAGCCAGGCGGCGCCGCTGTGGGCCAAGGCGGCCGGCGGCTGCCGGCTCGACCGTGACACCCTGGGTCTCGTGCGTGCCGCCGGCTTCGCCGTGGTCTCGGAGCAGCCTCACGTCGCCGGTTGGATCCGTGAGGTGGTCGCCCGGCGGCCGTGAGCTCGGCGGCGCCGGCGCCGCAGCCGGCCTTTCCGGCGGTACTCGTTAGCGCGGTTCTCTGCGGATTTCGTAGCCTAAGCGGGCGTATGGGGTTGTCAAGCACGCGGAAGTCTGCTTAAATCTCTCCCCGACATAGCAGTCGGGCGCCTCGCCTCCTCTTTCCCCCTCACCCAATCACCGCCCTAGGCACACGTGCGTGCTCGGGCGGCCGGAGGCTCAAGACAGCAGGCGCAGTCAGGCTCAACGGCACAGGGCTATCCGCTGCCGCTGAGTACACGCCGTCGAAAGGACGCTGTGAGACGATGCAGACATTCTCTTGCCGTCATCGCCCTCCTCATCGTCACCTCGACCACCCTCGTTCTCGGCTCCGTCGCTAGCGGAGCGCAAGCCTCCACACTCAGCACACAGCTGAGGCACGCCCGCATCCACTTGCATCGCGCCGAGTTGCGGCTCGCCGCCGCCAAAGCGGCCCTCGCACAGGCGCTGGTGCCGACGCCGACACCGACGCCGACACCCATGGCGGGCGCCACATCGCAAGACCCCTCTACGCAAGACATCACCCCGCAAAGCACGGCACCCCTGCACGCCGCCGTGCGCGCGGCCAAGAAGGTCGTGCAGCGCTGGCACCGGCGTGTACGCACCTTGGCCGCACGCCTGCATGCGCAGCGCCGCCTCGTGTTGGCGGCGGCACACGGCAAGTGGCGCGTCATCATCGACTACGAGGCGCACAGGCGCGGCGTCAAGGCCGACGGCGTGTACCGCATGATGATGCTCGAGTCNNTGGCGCTCGTGCAGCATCTTCGACGGCTGGGCCCAGATCAGAGCCACGTGCTACGCCATCCACCGTGGCTACGGCCCCCGCATGTGGAGCCAGACCTACGCGCGCGGCTACTGAGCGCCCGACTCGTTCGCGAGTCACGGAAGCTCTGACGAGTGCCTGACACTCCGGCGTGCGCCTGACGCTCAGAGACACGCAGTAGTTAGTGGGCCGG
>PMKX01000034.1 GCA_003158705.1 Actinomycetota bacterium | reverse complement strand
CACCTTCCGGCACTCCTTCGCCACTCATCTGCTGGAGTCGGGCTACGACATCCGGACCATGATCTACACGCACGTGCTCAACAGAGGGGGTCACGGCGTACGGAGCCCGGCCGACGACCTCTGAGCCGGAATACGCAGTCCGCATATGCCACGCTGGCTGAGGGTGACCGCAGTCATTCCAGGCAGCACGAGCACGGCAATCCGGCGAGCCACCGGTCATGGCAGTGACCTCTTATGCAGAAAGGCGTACGCTGTGCCAGGATGGTACACAGACCGCATACTCATTGTTAGGCACACCGGTCGGAGGGGAGGGCGTGATGTCACGGGGAGCGGTGCTGAAGGTCGCGCTCGCGGCAGCCTGCACCTGCGTCGTCGCCCTGCTCGCCGCCGCCTGCTCGTCGTCGCAGCCAGCCGCGGGCACGGCGTCGACAACCTCCGCGCCCCCATCGCCGCGACCGTCCCCGACGGTCAACTGGAAGGCCCAGTCGAAAGCCCTGGCCGCCGCGATCGACGCCTTCATGTTCACGTCGCGGGACTGGTCCTTCGAGCCGCTCGGCGACGTGCGCAACGACGGCTCCGGCACCTACGGCACGATCGTCTTCGCTGGCGTGGTCGGCGTCCGGGACCATGGGGGGGCGCTCACCTTCGACTGCGCCCAGCTGTACCTCGGGCGCCCAGGCGCACGGGAGGCGCGGCGGGACCACCAGCGGGTCGTCGGCCCGCCCATATACATCCGCAACCGCTACCATCACCTCCAGACGCTCCCTCTGGCCCCCGGCTGCGCCATCGTGCCCGGCTTCGGCAGCGGGGCCCCGACGCAGGCGGTGACGCCGCAGCAGTTGGCGGCCGAGATCCAAGGGTTCGACGCTCGCGTGCCCTGGTACTGCTGGATGGTGGTGGACGCCGGCCGAATCACGGCCATCCTTGGTCAGTACACGGACTGATAGGGGATCACGGGGTGCCCAACAAGCACATCAACCTGATGCGTCGGAGGTCTCCAGTGCACTGGAGCCGCTCCGCGCACAGGTCATGTGTCGGGCGTTCGACGGACCTGTCCGAAGGGAGACGCGAACCGTGAGCGAAGCCGCTGACAGTCCGTCCGAGGGCGCTCTGTTCCGCGGCAGCGCCGGGCGGTTTGCACAGCTGCTCGCCGTCGGCCTTGCCTGGGGCGGGCCGCTTCTGTTCGCCGTCCTCGCGGGCTTCGGCCTCGGCACCTATACGCACCCCCGGCTCGCGCGCCTCTTCGCTCAACACGGCTGGCCGCTGCTTGCCGTGATGCTCGCACTCGCCTGCCTCGGGATAGCGCTCGTCGCCTCGCTGATGCGGCGCCCGACGCGCGTCCGCCTCATCTGGTTGCTCGTGCCGGCCGCCATCGCCCTGGTCGCCGTCACGCCGTTCGTGGCTCCCGACCGCTCCTTCCCGGTCTTCTTCGCCTTCTCGCTCGCGTTCATGGTCATCCCGCTCGTCGTCGTGTTTCTCGGGGTGGCCGTCACTACGGTGACGCTCTGGCGCTGCTCCCGCTGGTTGGCGGTTGCTTGGTTGTTCTGCTGGCTCGGTGGGGTCGCCTTTCTCGTCTACGCCACGTCGGAGACCGCCGACAGCGGCGGCCCCGCCGATGGCTTCGTTATCTTGCCGGTGGTCGCTGCTCTTGTTGTCGTCGTCGTCCTTGCCGCGGCGATTGCCTCGGTGCTGTGCAGCGTCTCCGCTTGGACCGACCATGCCCGGCGCATCGAACCAGGCGTTCGAGCAGACTCGCAGAAGCTCACCACCGGGACGTAGGGTGAGCGCTCGCAGCTCAACGCCGAGCCGTTAGGCGGACACGCCGAGGGAGGAGCCATGCGTAGGTTCGCTACTGCAGGCCTCTTCATCGCAGCACTCTCGTGCCTCTTGGCGCTCGCGGCGCTCTCGGGCTGTGGGGCAGCGTCGCATCCAGCAGCGTCGCATCCAGCGGCGTCGTTATCGTCGACCGGCCTGCGGGCGCGTTTCCCGACCGCTGAACCGACGGAGTACGCCGCGGGCCTGAAGATCTATGACCTTGCGTCTGGCCGCACGTCTCAGATACCTGGCACGCGACCGGTCGTCAGGGGCGCCGTCAACGGCGACTGGACCGTCGGGCTCGTCCCGAGCAAGCTGCCCCCGCCGCCGAGTTTCGGACCAAACTCGGACATGGTGTGGGACCTGAGGGCATGCAATGTGCGTACGGGGGAGCAGTTCACCCTCATGCAGGGTGGGGAGTGGTGGCCATACGTCTCTGGCGACTGGGTCGTCTGGGAGCACGACCTCAGCCCGACCGACTCTGACATCTACGCCTTCAACTTGCGAACGCGCGAGCTGCGACCGGTCTGCGTCGCGCCCGGAGCTCAGTGCTGGCCCCAGATCTCCGGCCGCTGGATTGTGTGGGACGATTCCCGGTGCGACTGCAGGATCAGCGCCTACGACATCGCCACCGGCGAGACGCGGATCGTCTCGGCCAGCGGCACGTCCCCGATGATCTCCGGCGCCTGGGTGATCTGGGGCGACCACGGTATTCATGCGCTCAATCTCGCCTCGGGGAAACAGGTCCGTGTCTCGAACGAGGGCACGACCGAGGGGTACAACAACGGCAGCGCCGCCTTCGGGGGCGACTGGGTCGTCTGGGTTCAAGGGCAGACCCTGAAAGCTCTCGATCTCGTGACCGGGGAGCGTCGCACGGTAGCCCTCTGTCGGGGCGGACCCGATTCCATGGTGATTGCCGGGCGGTGGGTGGCCTGGCGGACATGGTATGGCCGCGTGCGCATCCTCGCGTGCGACCTCGAGACGGGGCGGCGAATCATCGTGGCGAAGGCGCTGCACGGGGGGGCTTTGAACGGCCTCGCATCCGTCGGGCGGTGGATACTCTGGGACCACGGGGCGGGGCTGCGCTTCATAGACCCTGGGAGTCTCACTCATGCCAGAGCGGAAGGGTGACGGCATATCGGCGACGCACCCTGCGCGGAACGTTGGGCGCGATTGCCATCGGGAGGTAGTGGTGGGTGACGAGGCCGAGCAGGCACTGGCGGCAGAGTTCGCGAACGTAGCTCGACGCTATCTGGCGGTGATCGACGGCCGCGACGGCCAATCGCCGGAAGACTTCCTGGTGGCCCTCCATCCGCTTCTGTGCGAGCTCACCTACCGAGCGGCGATGTTGCCCGACGTGGAGCCCGAGGCCGAGAGGCCTACCGAAGACCGCATGACTCAGGTGGAATGGAACCGGCTGTTCCAGTCCCTCGAGGCGCTGCTCGGCAAGTACAACCTCTACTGGCACGTCTTCGACCCAGTCGAACTCGACAAGGACGACCCGATCTACGGCGGCCTCGCCGACGACCTGGCGGACATCTATTGGGATGTGGCAGCCGGACTCGAGCCCGCTGCGGGTTCCGCCGAGCACATCCCCGCGCACGTGATCTGGACCTGGCGCTTCCAGTTCTACTCCCACTGGGGCTTTCATGCCCTCGAGGCGACGCGGGCCATCCACTGCCACATCGGCTACCATGAGCTCGACGACTCCGTTCTCTACGGCGATGATGACGAAGGCGACGAGGAAGAAGGCGCCTAACAAGCGCGCCAATCTGACGCGACCCAGCGATGAAGTTCGCCGTGACCGCAGCCTGCGCAGGTTATGCGCGACGCATTAGCAGTACAGTCTTGGGATCACGGTGGGGGTTGTGTTTGGGGTCTGCAAGGTATACTTTCAATACCGTAATGGCAGCAGAGGTCGCGAGTGGCGTTTGAGTTCGACGAGCGCAAGAGTGCCGCCAACAAGGCCAAGCACGGCATCGACTTCGTCGAGGCCCAGGCGTTGTGGGCAGACGAGGCGCTCGCCGAGGCACCGGCTCGCAGCGACGTCGAAGCGCGGTTCCTGGTCGTGGGACTGATCGGCGATACGCACTGGTCGGCCTTCATCACCTACCGCGGCCAGGACATCCGGCTGATCTCCGTGCGCCGGGCCCGTCCCGAGGAGGTGGCGATCTATGAAGGCAAGTGAACTCGACAAGCGTTTCGATGACGGCGAGGACATCACCTCCGAGCTCGACTTGGCAAACGTGCGCCGACCCAACCGTGAGCAGCGGCGCGTCAACGTCGACTTCCCTGTCTGGATGATCGATTCTCTGGACAGCGAAGCCAGGCGCCTCGGCGTCACCCGCCAGTCCATCATCAAGGTCTGGATCGCCGAGCGACTCGAGAGGGCAAGCTGACCTCGCCTGCCGCAGGCTGACTTGCTAACCAGCGCATCGAGCAGACCGGCTTGGGGGCCATGATTCGGGCAAAAGGGCTGCGAGCCGGCAGCTCATGTGCAACACGTTAGGCAGAGAGAGGGTGCGCGTGTCAGGAGTGCGAGCCGGACATGTGACGTTGGTTCTCGCCGTGCTGGTCGCAACGGCGCTGATCGCCGGCTGCGCGCACGGCACCCGGGCCTCATCGCCCTCGGGCTCCGCCACCACGACCTACACCAACGCCGAGTTCCACTTCTCCATTGCCTACGGCCCCGGCCAATTCGAGGCTTCTCAGCACCCCATGCCGGAGAACGCGCAGTTCAGCATCGTTCTGCACCTGCGTGGGCAGTCCGACGATCCCTACGTCGGAGTCTCGACCGCACGGGCGAGCGTCGCTGTCGTCAACGACATGCTCGGGCAGTGGAGTAAGGCCGAGCATACTTCCTGGGACGGGTGGATCTGGGGCAACTACCCAACCAAGGACGGCTGGACCTGGGACTGGGCGACACTCGGGGGCGCCCGGGGGATGAGGTTCGAGACGCACAAGGGCGGCAGGCACGAGATCAGCTACCTGCTCTTCCATGGTGACCAAGGCTACAGCGTGGAACTGGGGGCTGACGTCTCAGAGTGGTCGGCCGTCGAACCGCAGCTGAACGCGGTCGCCCAGAGCTTCACGGTCACGAACTAGTGACGCCTGGTTGCATGAGCAGGCGAAACGCATCCGGGGGCGTCCTGCCTAACAAGCGCATCGAGCAGATTGGCCAGGCAGTCATGATGTCGTCGACAGCGCAGCGAGCCAACAGCTCATGCGCCCCACGTTAGGTACAACGCCGAGGTCGTGGTGAGCGGTCTAGGATACCTACTGCTTGCGGTTCTTGTCTGTGTCCTTTTGCTCCCGTTCGTGCACGCCTGGGCCTGGTGTGTCGCCGATCTGCTCCGTGACGACGCTGTCGATTCGTCTGTGCGCACGCAGTGGCTGGTCGCGCTGCTGTTCCTGAGCGTCGTGTTCATCCCGGCGTACGTCAGCGTCGGACCTGGCAGAGAACGCTGGGATCCACGCATGCTGTGGTGGCCGTGGAAGCGCTGAAGAACTGCCGTGCCACGTGTACCTAACAAGCGCATGAAGCTGAAGCGCCCAGCCGATACACTCCGGTGGAAGGGCAGCCGGCGCAGGTCATGCGCACCACGTTCGGCGGAACCGGTGGCGTAGCGTGACAATGGGCAGGGAATCATGTATTCTGATTTTCAGATGTCAGCACGAGGAGGTGTCCCATGTCCGATGTGACCGTCACCCAGGTGGCCCGCAACTTCGCCGACTACGTCAACCGAGTGGCTTACCGCCGTGAGTCGTTCACGCTTCTTCGCGGCAAGAAGCCGCTCGCCGAGCTGCGACCCCTGCCCACCGGGGCGCGCCTTTCGGAGCTGCCGGGCCTGCTTGCCTCCCTGCCGAGGCTGTCGGCGGCTGAAGCCGGCGAGTTTGCCGAGGATCTTGCCGCAGCGCAGGGCGAGCTGGGCGAGGTGCGTGACGTGTGGCAGTCCTGATTGACGCCAGCATTTTGATCGAGGCCGAGCGCGGGCGCCTCGACCTGGAGCCGCACGTCGAGCGCCACGGCGAGGAGGAAGCGTTCCTCTCCGTGGTGACCGCCAGCGAGCTGCTCCACGGCGTGCATCGCGCGACCGCGCCGGACGTTCGCGCCCGGCGCTCGGCCTTCGTCGAGGGCCTCCTGGAGCGCTTCCCGCTGCTCTCCGTCGACCTCGCCTGCGCGCGAGCACATGCGCAGCTGTGGGCCGATCTGCGCCAAGCCGGCGTGCTGATCGGGCCCCACGACCTCTGGCTCGCCGCCACCTGCGTCGCTCATGGGCTGACCATGGTCACCGCCAATGTGCGCGAGTTCGCGCGCGTGCCGGGACTCGAGCTTGAGGTGTGGAAGCAGGCCGAGTGACGTGGGGGCCTCGCCGAACAAGCGGATCGGCCCGGCTCGCTCTGCTCGCGGGTTATCCGCGGGGCGCTAGCGGTACACCGTGAACCGCAATTGTCCACCAACAGGGTGTTGCGTAGTGCGCCCACTCCGGGCAGACTGACCATATGCAGCCCATCGACCTCAAGCTCAGCGAACTCTCGGTAGCCGAGCGCATCCAGCTCGCCGAGGACCTTTGGGACAGCGTCGCTGCCGACACCGGCGAACTACCGTTGACCGATGCCCAGCGCGCCGAGCTCGAGCTGCGACTCGCCGACTTCGAGCGCGACGCCGGCTCCGGTGAGCCTTGGGAGGTCGTGCGCGAGCGTATCCAGAAGCGCCTGGCCCAGGCCGGATGACTCCCCGCCTCGTCGTCCGGTCGGCCGCCGAGGCAGACATCGCTCACGCCGCGCTGTGGTACGAGCAGCGTGCCCCAGGTCTTGGCGCCGAGTTCCTACGCGCAGTCGATGTCGCCTTGGCCGAGATTGCTCGCATGCCGGAGCGCTACCCGGTCGTCTATCTCACCTGTCGGCGTACACTGCTGCGGCGCTTTCCCTACGGCGTCTACTTCGTGCCCGCGGCACAGCTGATCAGCGTTGTCGCCTGCATGCACGCCCATCGCGATCCGCGCCACTGGCAGGAGCGCGCGAGGTGACCGCTAATCATTGTTAGGCAGACGGAGGGCACCTGTGAGCGGTGACTTCTCGGTGCGACGGGCCGAAGCTGGCGACGCCTCTGCGCTCGCGGAGCTGAACGGCTTCGTCCAGGATCTCCACCGGTCGCACGAGCCGGCGGTGTACACGCGTCCCGAAGCTGCCGAGGTGGCCGCTTGGTTCCTGACCCAGCTCGATGATGACAATGTGCGCATGTGGGTGGCCACGGCGGGAGGCGCCTCCGTCGGCTACGTCTCCGTCCTCGTCAAGGCCCGGGAGGGGCACCTGTTCTGCCATGCTCGCGCCTGGTGGGAGGTCGACCAGATCGGCGTCCACCCCGCCTGGCGCCGCAGGGGAGTCGCACGTGCTCTGCTGCGCGTGGTCGCCGCTGACGCCGAGCAGGCCGGGGTGGACCGCTTGCTGCTCTCGTCACAGAGCTTCAACACCGGCGCGCAAGAGGCATGGCGTCACCTCGGCTTCGAGCCCCAGTCGACCCGGTTCGCGATCGATCCCCGACGTCTCAGGGAGTGAGTCGTGTCGCTGCCCAACAAGCGGATGGCCGACCGAGGAGAACGTGCATGGGGGCATTGAAGCGTATCGGCATCGCTCTAGTCGTCGGAGCTGTGCTGGTGGGGATCGCCGGCTTCGTCGCCCTGGCCACGGGCAACGACTCACGCTTCTTCCAGGGATGTGTGTTGATCGCGCTGGTGTGCATGGCTACGGCCTTCATCATGTCCGGCACGCTGTTCGTTGGCCGCACCTATCCGTCTCGGGCGGCGATGACGCAGCTGCCGGCGCCTGCCGCAGACCGGCGATCCGATGATCCGGTCGACCCGGAGACCCGCTCGCATCTTAACTCCGTCTACCCGGTAATCGTTGCTCTACCTAGCATCGCCGTCGCTTTCCTCCACTACTTGTGATCGCGACCGGATAAGGGGACCAAGATGAGACTCGAGTGCTCGCAGTGCGTTGTGCGCGACTGGTCGCCGAGCGACAAGGCCGCGCTCGTGCACGCCGCCAACAACCGCAACGTCTGGCGCAACCTCACGGACATGTTCCCGCATCCCTACACCGAGGCCGACGCGGATGCCTGGTTCGCTCGCGTTGCCCGCATGACCGAACCGACGGACTGGGCGATCGAGGTCGATGGTCAAGCCGTGGGCGGCCTCGGCCTCGAACTTGGTGAGGGCGTCTTCCGCAAGTCCGCCGAGTTCGGCTACTGGCTGGGCGAGCCCTACTGGGGACGCGGGATAATGACCGAGGCGGCGAAAGCCGTGATCCCCGAGGTGATGTCCCACTTCGGGCTCTGCCGCCTCGAGGCGGCCGTCTTCGCCTGGAACCCGCGCTCGATGCGCGTCCTGGAGCACTGCGGCTTCGTGCGCGAAGGCATCTCCCGAGCCAGCGTCTTCAAGGACGGCGAGGTGACGGATCGGGTGGTCTACGCGCTGGTCGAGCTTGGCGACGACCAGTGAGCGCAGCACCCTGATGTGCGCGGCGCCAGGGCAGACCGAGACCGGCTGCCTCACATGATCGCCCTCCGTCAAGCCGAGGCATCCGACGCGGACGTCATCGCCCGGCTGCACGCCGCGAGCTGGCGAGAGCACTACCGCGGCATGCTGGCCGACGCCTACCTCGACGGCGACCTCGTCGCCGAGCGCCTCGCTCACTGGCAGGCGCGCCTCACAGAGGCAGGCGACGGGGTCTTCGCCGTTCTCGCTCTGGATGGAGAGCGCTCGATCGGGTTCGCCTGCGCTCTCGCTGACTCCGACAAGCGATGGGGGGTGCTGCTCGACAACGTTCATGTGGCCTTCGGCGAGCAGCGCCGCGGAGTCGGCAAACGGCTCGTCCGCAGCGTGACCGCCTGGGCGCGAGAACACCATCCCGAAGACGGCATGTACGTGTGGGTCATCGAGGCGAACGCGCCGGCGAGGGCTTTCTACGAGCGGCTGGAAGCGACCGTGGTGGAGTGTGCCGTCGTCGCGGCGCCGGACGGGGGCTCGATGGCGGTGTGCCGCTACGTGTGGTCGGACATTGATGCACTGCATCGGGCCACGGCGCCGCCCCCGGCCCAGACCGAACAGGCTCCGCCAGCGAAGGCGTCCTGGTGCGCGCAGTAGACTGCACGCGCGGCGGACGCTGCTCGGCACCATCAAAGCAGATGAAGGGGGAGCGATGTCCAACATCGGTGTTGAGGAAGTCCTGATTTGGCTCTTGTTCGCGCTCTGCATATGGCCGTGGTGGCGTGTCTTCCGCAAGGCCGGCTACCCAGGCTGGTATGCCTTGAGCCAGGTAGTCCCGGTCCTGAACCTGGCGGCTTTGTTCTATCTGGCTTTCGCCGAATGGCCCAGCCGACGCTCGAAGACTCATGAATCGTGAGAGGTACACCAGGCTGGAACAGATCCCCAACGTCGGTCCAGCTTCCGCCGAGGACTTGCGCCTCATCGGTGCGTCTCATCCTCGGGACTTGATAGGGCGGGATCCCTACGCCATGTACGAGGAACTGTGCCGCAAGACGCAACGACGACATGATCCCTGTGTCATCGACGTCTTCATCTCCGCCGTCAGGTTCATGCAAGGCGAGCCGAAGCGTCCCTGGTGGGCCTACACATCCGAGCGCAAGCAGATGTTGGCCGGTAAGGATGCGTCCCGCCCATACAGCAGGAGGGTCATGGAAGTCAGCCCGATCGGCGTCATCCACTCGCCGTACCACACCAAGGACGAGTGCCCCATCCAGCCGGCCTACGCGTCAGAGGCGGAGGGCCGCGTCGAGGTGTTCCCCGCCTACGCGGCCGGCTTGCAGGACGTGGAGTCGTTCACCCACATCTACCTGCTGTATTCGTTCGACCGCGCCGGCGAGGTCGAGTTGGTGCGGCCCACGTTCCTGGACGACACTCCCCATGGCGTGTTCTCGTCGCGGCACCCGTGTCGCCCCAACGGGATCGGCCTGTCGGTGGTTCGTCTGCTCGAAAGGCAAGACAACGTCCTGGTCGTGAGCGGCATCGACGTTCTGGACGAGACGCCGCTGCTCGACATCAAGCC
>PMKX01000153.1 GCA_003158705.1 Actinomycetota bacterium | reverse complement strand
GATCAAACTCTCCGAGAAAACTTGATGCTCGGGGCCGAAGCCCCGGGACAAGCTTAGGAAGAGCTCGAAGCTCAAATGACGAGGCTTGCGCCTCGTTTGTCTGCGACCCGACTACCGGCCGTGAGAGCCGGAGTTTCAGCAACGACGGATCGCCAGACGGGGTAATTTGGGCCTGTCGCACCCGAAGGTGCGCAGGCGCACTGGCGTTCGTCGACCGCCTGCGTACAGACGATCGACTACTCGCACTGTTCAGTTTTCAAAGATCCCGCGCCCGTAGGCACAAGATGCCACCGCGACGATGCGGCCAAGTGCTCCCCGCGTGGCCCAAAGTGAGGGCGGACCCGTTTGGAGGCGAACTGCCCCCAACTGGGCATTCACAAGAGGTTTCCGTGCACGCACCACAGCGAGCCCGACAGGGACCTCACATTATAGCTGAGGATGTCCGGCCCGTGTCAACGGTCTCCGCCCGCAGTCATCACACCCGAAAGCGTGAGCGGACTCGTAAGGCGGAGTCGAAGTATACCCGCAGGCGGGGCCGTGTCAACCCTGGCGTGAGCGTGGCGCCAGGCTAGTCGCGGGCTTCGGACTTGAAGTGTGCCGGCGGTGCGCCTCAGCTGGGCCGCACGTGACCCTGGGCCTTGGCCGACTTGCCGGCCTTGATGTGGCGGCCGAGGAGCTGATCTGCGGGGAGGGCGAGCGACGTGACAGGCTCGCCATCCAGCGAAACAGCTCCTTGCTCGATGCGCCGCCGCGCCTCAGATCGAGTCAGGCCGAACCAGCGCTCGAGCACCTTGGGCAAGTAGACGAGGCCGTCCGCCTCGTCATCTGGCTCGAGGTGAAGCTCAGGCAGATCATCCGCCGTCTGGCGATGGCGAAAGACGCGCTCGAAGTGCGCCTCACCTGCCGCCGCCGCGTCTGCACCATGCAAGCGCGCGATGATCTCGCGCGCCAGCCGCGCCTTGAGGTCGCGCGGGCTCACGGTGCCGGCTTCCAGATCAGCCTCGATGCGCGTCAGCTCGTCGGCATGATGCGCCGTGAGCAGACGGAAGTACGCCATCATGGTCTCATCCGGGATGCTCATCACCTTGCCGTACATGTCGCGCGGGTCCTCGGTGACGCCGATGTAGTTGCCGGTCGACTTGCTCATGCGCTCGACACCGTCAGTGCCGGGCAGGATGTCGAGGGTCATGATCGCCTGCGACGGCTGGCCGAAATGCTCCTGCAAGTCGCGTCCGACGAAGAGGTTGAACTTCTGGTCGGTGCCTCCCAACTCGATGTCCGCCTGGATGGCCACCGAATCGTAGCCCTGAGCGAGCGGGTACATCATCTCGAGCATCGAGATCGGCTGATGCGCCTGCCAGCGCTTGGCGAAGTCGTCGCGCTCAAGGATGCGCGCCACAGTGGTGGTCGACATGAGCTCGAAGACCTGCTCCATGGTGAGCGCCGAGAGCCACTCGCCGTTGTAGCGCACCTCCAGCTTGGCCGGGTCGTCGTCGAGGATGAGGAAAGCCTGGTCCTGATAGGTCCTGGCATTGGCATCGATGACCGCAGGGTCAAGCCGCGGGCGAGCTTTGGAGCGCCCCGAAGGGTCGCCGATGCGGGCGGTGTAGTCGCCGATGATGAGGACAGCCTTGTGACCCGCATCCTGGAACTGGCGCAGCTTGTTGAGGACCACGGTGTGGCCCAAGTGCAAGTCGGGTGCGGTCGGGTCGACCCCGAGTTTGATGCGCAGCGGCCGGCGCTCGCGCTCGGCCACGCCCAGCTTCTGCCCGAGGGCTCCCTCAGGCAGCACCTCGACGGCGCCCACGCACAGATCGTCGATGAGTCGCTGGTCGGTCATGTCGCGCATAGTACCACGCGGACGGCCACAGGCCAGGCGAAGCGGAGGCACGCCGGACGGCGCGCGCACGGCCGGAGCCAGCGGCCCACGCCGTAGCTAGAGGACGCCGCGGAAGAGGTGCCCGCTGGTCGAGCGCTCGCGCGTGGCGAAGCGGCCCAGAGCGATGATGCCGCCGGCCTCGAATGCGCGCCGCTCCGCAGGCAACATGTCCGCCTGCACGACCACCGCTGCGGCCACGCCCGCTTCCTCCAGCTCAGCCAAAAACGGCGCGCAGTTGGTGAGACGGGCGTTGAAGATGCGCGTCCCGGCTGTCGTAGTGCTCACCGGGAACGCATACTCCTTGCCGTCGACGAGAGTCAGCTCCGCGACGCTCTCGGCCTCGGTGCCAAGCAAGCCCTCCGCCAGGCCCAGCTGATCGCGGGTGACCAGCACTTGCTGGCGGCCAAAGGCCAGCGCCTCGACCACCATCGCAGGCTGCTCGTCACCCAGGACCGCCGCCAGCTCGGCGATCTCGTCCCGGGACGCCTCGGGACTGGCGACCACGGCCGCAGGCCGCAGACGCCGCGCCAACTCGGCGTTCAGGCCCTGTAGAGGGTACTCGAGGATAGCCGGCGCGCCAGCTTGGAGGTGCGCCGCGTGGCGGGCGTACACGGCCTGCCAAGGCAGGCCGGCCACAGCCCGCCACCACCCGTGGTCCGCGTCGAATAGCACTTCCGGAGGCCGGCAACGCACCGGCAAGCGAGAGCTACTCAACTCGCCGATGCGAGCAGCCACCAGCGCCGGCGATTCATGGCCGCTGAGATCGAGACAGAGCACAGCGACACCGGGAGCCACGATCGGCTCCTCGTCGAGGCGGAGACGAAGCACGACCGGTACGTGCGCCTCCGCATGGGGTCGCGTCGACAGTGACGGCAGCGGCGAATCAGCGGCTCTGTGAGGTAAGGAGACGGCTTCCAGCGCGACGAGCGGGCGGGCGGCAGAGGACGCGCGCCGCCAAGCCGCCGACCGCAGACCGTCGAGCTCGGCGACGGCGCGGCGTCGAAGATCCTTGAGACCCGCCACAGGCAGGAACGCACCGGACTCGACCTGATAGTCCAGCGAATCCAGCGAGTAGGGAGTGCCGCCGAAGGCGCCGAGAGCGGCCCGCGCCTTGACCTCGTCCAGCGCGGCTGTCTGGGCCGGCTGCAACAGCGCCTGGCTCTCCACGCTCACGCGCGGGGACGACTCGTCAGACTCTCGGTCGATGACAGTCAGCCGCAGAAGGGCGGGACCGCCGATGCGGCCCTCAAGGATCGCGTGAAGCCGTACGGGACGCAAGACCGAGCGGCTCGCTATCAGATCCTGGGCGAACGAGTCGGCCTCGGCGGCCGACAGACGGAACAGGCGGTCCTTGACGGCCGCTCGCTCGCGCAGGCGAAGCACAAGGCGCTGCCCGTCCTGGGTCAAGCCCTCACCGCGGGGCGGGAGCTCCGGCACACGGATCGGCTCGCTTTGCCCCCAGGGCGTATACAAGCAGACGACGTCGCCCACACTCACCGGCCGGCTGAGCTTCACGGTCACGAGTCCGCTGCTGTCGTCAACGGACTCGACACGGCCGATCGCCACACCGCGATGACCGCCGCGGCCGCCGCTACGCACACGGCTGTGCAGAGCGTCGAGGTGGGCCGTGGTGAAGCCGCGCGAGAAGCTCTGCTCGAGACGCCGCCACCAGTCGGGCTGCACCACGTAGCCCTCTGGATCGGCCAGTGCAGCATCGAGAGCCTCGCGGTATACGGCGGTCACCACCGCCACGTAACGAGCGTCCTTCATGCGGCCCTCGATCTTGAAGGCCTGCACCCCGGCGCCCAGAAGAGCAGGCAGAGCGCCAATGGCCGCCAGGTCGGCCGTGGACAGGACGCGTTCCGGCTCGGTGCCGCTGGCGTCGCGCAGTAGGCGGTAGCGCATGCGACAAGCCTGGCTGCAGCGACCGCGGTTGCCACTGCGCCCACCGACCATGCTCGAGAACAGGCAGAGCCCTGAGTAGCCGTAGCACAGGGCGCCGTGCACGAAGGCCTCGAGCCCCAGGCCTTTGCCGGCCAGAGCCGTGATCTCTTCGAGGCTCAACTCGCGGGCCACGATGGCCCGCTGCAGACCCCAGCGAGCGAGGAGATCGATCTGGCTGACCGAGTGGGTGTTGAGCTGCGTGCTGGCGTGCAGCTCGAGCTCCGGGAAGCGCTCGCGCACCAGGGCCGCGAAGCCCAGGTCGGCGACGATGAGCGCGTCGAGGCCGGCCTCGTAGGGCGCCTGCAGCGCCTCCAGAGCCGGCTGCAGCTCCTCCTGCTTCAGCAGTGTGTTGAGCGCCAGGTGAGCGCGGGCGCCGAAGAGATGAGCGCGATCGATGGCCGCGACGACGTCGCGTACCGTGAAGTTGCCCGCGAAGGCACGCGCACTCCAGCGGTCGAGGCCCAGGTAGACGGCGTCAGCGCCGGCGCTGAGGGCCGCTCGCAGAGCGGCCTCGTCGCCCGCCGGCGCCACCAACTCCGGCTGCCGGCTGACGAGCTTGTCGGCCGCGCTAGGCACGCCTGTAGGCCGCCATGCCGTCTCCGCGACCGCTACTGCGGCAGCGTGCCCGGTCCGGTGGACGTGACGGCGCCACCTTCGTCACGACGCACGCGGATGAGTCCCGATGTGGGAATGACCTCGACCCCGTTCCTCTCCAGGGCATCGAGGTAGAGGTTGATGCCCAGAGAGTCGCTAGACATGTGGCCGGCCACGACGACGTGGATGTTGTGCTCCTCGGCCGCGCTCCGCAACTCGGGCCCCATGTGCATGCCCACGATGGTGCCCACGCCACGATCGGCGAGCTTCTCCATGATCTTGACGGGGCCTTCGGTGCCGCCCGTCATGTCGACCCAGATGACGCCGGCGCGCTTGCCGGCCACGTCGTCGGAGATGTACGGACCGGCGCCCTTGCGCGCCGCAAGGTGATACTCGGGGATCTCAAAGAGCTGCTGGCGAACGTCCTCGACGAGCAGCGGCTTGCGCTCCTCGAAGAAGCGCGTGAGATAGTCGGTGACCAAGTTGTCTGTGGGTGTGTGAGCTGAGAAGAAAGGGATGCCGAGAAGCCGCGCCGCGTCGACGGCTTGGTCGGCGTTGCCCGGCATCAGGCGGCGCTTGATCTGCGTCCGCCGCTCGTCGAGAAGCATCTCGCCCGTGTTGATGGGTACGCCGAGGGCCGCCCATATATCAGCCTGCATCTCCATCACGCGGTCGAGCTTGGTGAGCCCCCAACCCTCAGGGTGGTGCGTGTAGATGGCGTCCACCCGCTGTCCCTTGTCGCACAGACGGTCGGCGAGCAGCACTTCACCGACGTTCATGTCGATGCCGGCGAGAAGAACGCCCACTTCAGTGTCCGGTTCGCCGACGTAGATGCGCGTGTCGACGTACGGGTTAGTGAGATCCTCCTGGTCGAACACCTCCTTGAGGTAGTCAGGCAGACGCTCGAAGCGACGCTTGATGAGTCTCAGGTACTGGTCGACGCCGTCGCGCCCTCGCGGGTCGGCCGCCATGCCCATCTGCACGGCCGTCTCGTACATCTCGCGTAGCTTCACGGAAGTCCTTTCCCTCTCTTGTCCGCCGGACGCGGTGGGAACGCAACGCCAACCGGCCATCATCCTATGAGGCCCGTATTCTCTATCATCGGCAACGGCGGCGCACGCCCGTGGTGGAACACGAGGGTCGGTCTCGCCCGCCGGATGAGTCTAGCGCGCCGGCTGCGGCAAGCGGCGGGAGAGCAGCGCGCTGTCGGCGTCGACGAAGCGCCAAGGCGACGGGTCGTCGCCCACGCCCACACGCGGCGTCACGGCCAGGCGCGGCGCGGCGCGCGACCACGAGGCTGGCGACCCGTCGCCGCCTGAGCGCGGCAGAACGACGGCGGGCTCACGCCAGGCCGGCAGGCCATTCTCGGCGCGGCCGATGGCCAGTGCCTGCGTGAGCCGCGCCGGCCCGCTGCAGAGCAGCTTCGGGTCCGCGATGCCGCGACGCTGAATCATCTGCTCGACACCGGCCTGCGGCTCGAGCGCCCGCAGGAGCACGGCCGCAGCTATGCCCTCCCCCTCGCAGACGAGGTTGACGCAGAAGTGCATGCCGTAGGTGAAGTACACGTAGAGGTAGCCGGGCGGCCCGAACATGACGGCGTTGCGCGCAGTGCGTCCACGAAAGCCGTGACAGCAAGGGTCGTCGTGAGCATACGCTTCGGTCTCGACGATGCGGCCGCCCATACCACGGAAGAGAAACGTGCAACCGATCAGGTCGCGGGCGACCTCGAGCACGGGGCGATCGTAGAACATCGCAGGTAGGGGCGCCATCCCGAGATTCTATCGAAGAGCTGGCACCGTCCGCAGAGAGACGCCGACGCTGGTGCTTCAGCGCTTCTCGTGCAGGTACCGTCGCGCCTCAGTCAGCTGTTCGTGTACGCGCGCCGGCGCCGAGCCGCCGTGCGAGAGCTTGCGCGCCAGTGACGGCGCCGGCGCAAGCAGCTCGAAGTAGCCCTCGTCGAAGGCCGGCGAAAGAGCATGCAGGTCGTCGAGCGACACTTCGCTGAGATCGATGTCACGCTCGAGACAGGTGCGCACGAGCGTGCCCGTGAAGTGGTGGGCCTCGCGAAACGTCAGCCCCCTGCCGACCAGGTAGTCGGCCACGTCGGTCGCTTGCAGAAAGCCGTCGCAAGCAGCCGACATGCGCGCCACGTCGAACTCGAGGCCGCCGACCAAGCCGTGCACCACCGGAAGCAGCTCGTCGAGGCAATCGACGGCGTCGAACAGGTAGCGCTTGTCCTCGCG
>PMKX01000223.1:267-6918 GCA_003158705.1 Actinomycetota bacterium | reverse complement strand
GCGCGGCGACCTGGGCGTGGAGATACCGCCGGCCGAGGTGCCCATCTGGCAGAAGCGCATCATCCACGCCGCCATCGTGGCCGGCCGCTCGGTGATCACCGCCACGCAGATGCTGCAGTCGATGATCGACAATCCGCGGCCCACGCGGGCGGAGGCCAGCGACGTCGCCAACGCCATCTACGACTCGAGCTGTGCCGTGATGCTCTCCGGCGAGACGGCCGTCGGCCAGTACCCGGTGGAGGCGGTGGCCACTATGGCCGAGATTGCCACCACCGTCGAGGCCGACATCGAGCGCGTCGGTCGCGCTGCGCAGCCTTGGGGGCTCGACCGCTCGGGCGTGTCGGAGGCCATCAGCTTCGGCGCTTGCGACGTCGCCTTCAAGGTCGGGGCGGCGGCCATAGTGACGGCCACCGCCTCGGGCGCTACGGCTCGGGCGGTGGCCAAGAACCGGCCGCCGCACCCCATAGTGGCCGTCAGTCACCGACCGCGCACGGTGCGCCAGCTCGCCCTGGTCTGGGGAGTCACGCCCCTTCTCGGCGAACCGGTGTCGGGGCTCAGCCATCTCTCCGACCAGGTCAACGACCTCATGCTTCAGTGTGAGCTGGCGGCCCCTGGCGACATCGTCGTGCTCACCGCCGGCTTGCGCGCCAACGAGCCCGGCGCCACCAACCTCATCAAGGCATACGCTCTCGTCTAGGCTCGCGAGCGGCTGAGCTCCGGGCGTCCTCGCGGCTCGGCAGCACGGTGCGCGAGCGCGTCGCCGAGCACACGTCGCCGTGCAGGGAGATGACCCTGCGGGCGCGAATTCAGAACGAGAGCCGGTCACGAACGGCGAACGCTAACCGGCCGCACACGCTAGCTGAACACTGCGTCTTCTGTGGGCGCACGAGCAGGAAGGTCCGGGTGACAGCGCAGGGCAGACAGCAGGCGATGGCCGCCAAGGCGCCGGTGGACATCCACTGGGGGCGGCTTGGTCTGCTGGCCCTCGTGCTGGTGGCGGCGGCGCTCTACGTCTCGCCGCTGCGCAGCTACTTCGCCCAGCAGACCCGCTACGCGCAGCAGAGCGCGGCCCTGCAGAACGCCAAGCAGCAGAACGTCGCTCTCAAGTCGGAGCTCGTCAAGCTGCAGTCTGTGCAGTACGTGTCGCGGCTTGCGCGCGAGCAGTTTCTGGTGGTGCCGCCCGGCATGCAAGCCTTCGTGATCAAAGGGCTGCCGCAAGGCGACACTCCGGTGACCGACTCGCAGCCGCCACCCGTATCGGGCTCGATGTCGGTCTTGCAGCGGCTGGCCGACCTCTGGCGCACGCTGCTCCACTAGCGGGAGCGGCCGTGCGCGAGCGCGATGTCGCCTGCGTGGCCGCACAGCTCGGCCGCCGCCCGCAGGCGCTGAACCGTGTTGTCGCCCGTTGCCCGTGGGGCTGCGTGGCGGCGGTCGAGGATCTGCCCTACACCGCTCAAGGCCGGCCGTTTCCGACGCTCTTCTACGCCACCTGCCCGACTCTGGTGGCGTCAGTCGGCGCGCTGGAGAGCGCCGGCGGCGTGAAGCGCTTTGCCGCCGAGCTCGCCGCCGACGCGGAGTTGCAGCGTGCGCTGGCAGTGGCGTTGGGCTACCAGCGCCGCCGCCGGCGGGCGCTGGTAGCCCAGCGCCACCTGACCATGCTCGACCACGGCGCTTCCTTGCACACGGGCATCGGCGGCGTGGCCCGGCCGCACGCGGTCAAGTGCCTGCACGCGCACGCCGCCTTTGCGCTCGCCCGTCCGGGCTACCTGCTGGGCGAGCGCGTTCTGCACGCCGCGGCCGCCGGCACCGCGCTGTGGTGCAGCGACCGGCGCTGCGTGGCCTTCTGCACGCCGCCGGAGGCTGCGAGCACCGCGCCGCAGGCCTCGGCCACACCATCGGCGGCCACAGCATGAAAGTGGCCGTCGTCGACCAAGGCACGAACTCGGCGCGTCTGCTGCTGGCCGAGGTCGAGGAGGGCCGTGTGCACTCGCTCGTGCGCCGCGCCACGGTCACGCGTCTCGGCCAGGGTGTGGACCGCACGCACCGCCTCGCCCCGGCGGCGGTGCGGCGCACACTCGAGTGTCTGACCGACTATGCGGCCGAGATCGAGGCCTTTGGCCCGCAGCGACGGCTGCTCATCGCCACCAGCGTCCTGCGCGACGCGGCCGACGGCGCTGCCTTCCTCGATGAGGTCGAGTCGCGCCTGGGGCTGCCGTGGCGCGTCCTCAGCGGTGCCGAGGAGGCGGCATGGGCCTACCGCGGCGCGCGCGCCGGGCTCGCCGATGTGACCGGCGCGGCCGTGGTGGTGGACATCGGCGGCGGCAGCACTGAGCTGGCCGTCGGCGCCGGGCCGCAGCCGGAGTGGTGGCGCAGTCTGCAGGTCGGCGTGGTGCGCCTGACGGAGCGGTTCCTCGTGGCGGACCCGCCGAGCGAGGAGGAGTGGGGGCGGGCGCTGGCCTTCACCCGTGAGCTTCTGGCAGCCGAGGTGCCCGACTCGGTGGCCGCCGCGGTCGGCAACGGCATCGGCGTGGCCGGCACCGTCACGACGCTGGTCGCGCACAAGCTCAAGATGCGCGAGTACGACGCCGCCCAGGTCCATGGCTACCTGCTGTCGCAGGCCGACATCGAGGTGGCGGCGCGTGCGTTCGGCGGGCTCGCCGCCGCCGAACGTGCGCGCCTGCCCGGCATCCAGCGCGGGCGCGAAGACGTGATCCTCGCCGGCGCTCTCATCGCCGGCGAGGTCTGCCGGCGCTTCGGCCTGGCCGGCCTGACGGTGAGCGAGGCCGACATCCTCGAGGGCGGCGCCCTCTTTCTGGCCGAACAGGCGGAGGCGGGGGAGACGTAGGCGCTCCGAGGCGGAGGAGACGTAGGCGCTCAGAGGCGGCGGAGACGCTGGGGGATGGCCGCGGCGTCGTGACTCAGGCGCCCGGCGTCAACAATTGCCAACGTTGACGCCGGCGACAGTCGAAGTTTGGCCAAGAACTGGGCCTGTCCGCGCCGGCTGCCCTGTGCCAGACTTTCGTCACCGTTCGTGTTCCTGTGGCTGTCGGCTCGACGGCGCCGCGGGGACGGGGCGATCGGCCTCGCTGTGGAAGCGGTGAAGGCGACGATGTTGGCCAGGCCGATCGCCACGTCGAGTGGCGCCGTGTGCGCCGCGCGAGCGGAGCTGCCTTGGCGGGCGGCGCCACAGAGGTCGGATGTGGGGGCGGCGCGTAGGCGCCGCCCCCACATCGTTTCCCCATTCCGGTCGCGACCCTCGCGTATACTTGGGCCGCGGCACCGGAGTGGCGGAACTGGTAGACGCTGGTGACTTAAAATCGCCTGGGCGCGTGCGCTCGTGTGGGTTCAAGTCCCACCTCCGGTACCAGACTACCGATGACGGCATGCGCTCTCCTCAACGGCAGGTTTTGCACGCTCGACCGCGAGCGCCCGTCGGCGACCGCCTTGGCGGTGAGCGACGGACGAGTGGTCGCGGTGGGTGACGACGATGCCGTGCGCGCGGCAGCCGAGGACCTCTCGCAGCCGGGGGCGCCCGTTGCTGAGTGCGACCTCGGCGGGCGTCTGGTCATACCGGGGCTCATCGACGCGCACGTGCACTTCAGCGAGTACGCCATCGGCTTGCAGTCGGTGGCCGCCGAGACGGCGACGCTGGACGAGTGTCTGGCACGCGTCGCCGCTCGCGCGGCGGCCACCCCCAAAGGCGAGTGGGTCACCGGCCAGGGCTGGAACCAGAACCCGTGGGGCCGCTACCCCACGGCCGCCGATCTCGACCGGGTGGCGGCCGACCACCCCGTGTATCTCGAGTCCAAGTCCTGGCACGCGGGCTGGGTCAACAGCCTCGCTCTGCGCCTGGCCGGCATCGACGAGACGACCCCCGACCCGCCCGGCGGGCAGATCCAGCGCGACGCGGCCGGCCGCCCCACCGGCGTCCTGCTCGAGGATGCCGCCTCGGGGCTGGTGAAGCGGGCCATGCCGGAGCTCTCGACCGCGGCGCTGGCGGCTCTTCTGCGGCCGGCCGTCGCAAGCTGCTGGCGCGTGGGCCTCACCGGGGTGCACGACTTCGACGGCGAGCGCGCCCGGGAGGCGATGGAGATGCTGCGCGGTCAGGACGAGCCGGGTCTGCGCTTTGTGAGCGCCGTGCTGGCCGAGGAGCTCGAGGCGGCGTTGGCGCAAGGGCTGCACGGCGATGACGGCGACGACTGGCTGCGCACGGGCGCCGTGAAGGTGATGATCGACGGCGCCCTGAGCCAGGCCACGGCCTGGATGTGGGCGCCATACGAGGGCCTGCCGGAGCAGCTGGGCATGGCCCTCATCGCGCCGGACGATCTGTTCGCGCTAGGCACGCGAGCGCGGGCCGGCGGCTTCGCCATGGCCGTGCACGCCATCGGCGACCGCGCCAACCACGAGGTGCTCGAGGTGTTCGCGCGGCTGCGCGCGGACGAGGCGGCGGAGGCGGGGGTGACCGCGCGGGAAGCGGGCGCGCCCGCCCACGCCGCGCGCTTGCGCCATCGCGTCGAGCACGTGCAGCTCCTGGCGCCCGACGACTTCGGTCGCCTGGCGCAGCTGGGCGTGATCGCCTCCATGCAGCCTGTGCACGCGCCCAGCGACATGCCCACGGCCGAGCGTCTCTGGGGCGCCCGTTGTGCCGGCGCCTACGCCTGGCGCACGCAGCTGGCCGCGGGCGCGCCGGTGGCGTTCGGCAGCGACGCGCCCGTCGAGGGCATCGACCCGTTCTGGGGCATCCACGCCGCTGTGACGCGCCGACGCGCCGGCGGCGCCCCTGGCGTGGACGGCTGGTATCCGGAGCAGCGCCTGACCGTGGAGGAGGCGCTGCGCGGCTTCACGCTCGGCGCCGCCTACGCGGCCGGCATGGAGGCGGAGGTGGGCTCGCTGGCGTGCGGCAAGCTGGCCGACCTGGTGGTGCTGGATCGCGACATCTTCAGCGTCGAGCCCATGGCCATCCGCGACACCGTCGTGTTGGGCACCATGGTCGGCGGCCGCTGGCGGTACCGGGCACCCGAGCTGGCGAGCTAGGGCCGGCCCGTACGTGAGGCGCTCATGACCTTCGTCGCAATTCTGCTGGTGGCCGTCGCCGTGGGCGTGGTGGGCAGCATGCTCGGCATCGGCGGCGGCCTCATGCTGGTGCCTATTCTCACGCTCTTCCTGGGCGTACCCATGAAGACGGCCATCGGCTGCAGCCTGGTGAGCGTGATCGCCACGTCGTCGGCCGCCCAGATCGTGTACGTGGGCCGCGGCACCACGCACACGCGCCTGGGCATGACGCTCGAGGTGACGACGACGCTGGGCGCGCTGGCCGGCGGCGTCACCGCCGTGCTCATCAGCGGCCGAGTGCTGCAGGGGCTCTTCGCCGCCATCCTCGTGTGGGCGGCGTACAGCATGATGGGCCGCGGCCGCGACGCCGAGGCGGCCCTCACCGGCAGGCTCGACACGTCCTTCGTGACGCCCGACGGCGCCGAGGTCGCCTACGGTGTGCGCCACTTCCCCCTGGGCATGGCGGCCAGCTTCGTGGCCGGCAACGTCTCGGGACTGCTCGGCGTCGGCGGGGGAGTGGTGAAGGTGCCGGTCATGAACCTCGTGATGCGCGTGCCTCTGCGGGCTGCCATCGCCACCAGCAACTTCATGATCGGCGTGACGGCGGCCACCAGCGCCGCCGTCTACTTCGGCCGCGGGCTCATCGAGCCGCGCGTGGCGGTGCCGACCGCGCTGGGCATCCTGGTCGGCGCCCAAGTGGGTCCGCGCGTGGCGGCGCGCACGCCTGTGGCCAGGCTGCGGCTCATCTTCCAGGTGGTGCTCGTCGTGCTGGCGGTGCAGATGGTNNGGCGACGAGCGCCGCGTGAGCAAGGCCGTGCAATGGACGCTGGGCGTTGGCCTGAGTGTGAGCGCGCTGCTCATGCTCGCCGGCCTGGCGGGGTCGCTGGCCGCCGGCCGGCGGCTGCCCAAGGCTGTGCTCGAGCCGGGGGCGGCGTTTGGCCAGGCCGTTCACCTGCATGCGGCCGGCCTGCTCTCGCTCGGCCTGCTGGTGCTGGTTTTGACGCCGTTCCTGCGCGTGGCCGGCACGCTGGTCGTGTTCCTGCGCCAGCACGACTGGCGCTACACGGCGGTGACGGCGGTCGTGCTGACGGTGATGATCGTCAGCCTGTTCGTGGGCCAGGCCTGAGCGGCGCCTCCCACTAGCTGCAAAGTACATGTATCGCCGCAGGGCTCACGGGTCTAGAATCAGCGTAGGGCAACGTCTAGTCAAGGGGTGGTCATGGCACTCGGGATCGGCATCGCCGTCATCGTCTTCATCTTGCTGGTGCTGTTCTTCGCCGGCATCCGCATCGTGCGGCCTACTCACCGTGGCCTGGTGGAGCGGCTGGGCAAGTACAACCGCTACTCCAATCCCGGCTTCCACTGGATCTTCCCCGTCATCGAGCGCATGTTCCAGGTGGACATACGCGAGATCCTGGTGGAGGCGCAGCCGCAGGTGATCATCACCAGCGACAGCCTCAACGCCAAGGTCGACGCGCAGGTGTACCTCAAGGTCAGCGCCGACGAGATCCACGTGAAGGCCTCGCAGTACAACGTGACCCACTACGAGATGCAGATCGTGAACCTCGCCCGCACGACGCTGCGTAACATCATCGGCAC
>PMKX01000223.1:0-229 GCA_003158705.1 Actinomycetota bacterium | reverse complement strand
ACCGAGACGCAGGCCGACGGCCAGCGGCGCGCCGAGATCAAGAAGGCCGAAGGCATACGGCAGGCGCGCATCCTGGAGGCCGAGGGCGAGGCGCAGGCCATCAAACTCGTCAACGAGGCGGCCGACATGTACTTCATCGGCAACGCCCAGATGCTGAGCAAGCTCGCGGCGGTCGAGCGCGCCCGCTATCAGAACAGCAAGGTGGTCGTGCCCGGCGGCACCCAGCTCG
>PMKX01000071.1 GCA_003158705.1 Actinomycetota bacterium | reverse complement strand
TGCGCCATTCGAACCAGGAAAGTTATAGAAAGGAAAAGTAAAAGGCTGGGTCCGGACGCGAAATGGAAATCTTGCTCCTCAGTTAGGACTCGAACCTACAACCCTTCGGTTAACAGCCGAATGCTCTACCGATTGAGCTACCGAGGACCGCTCTGGACGAAGGATTATAGGCCACGGGCCGCGGCGCGACAAACGGGGCCGCGGCTCGCCGAGGGTGCGAGGAGCCATGCCCGCGGCGGCCGGCCGCCGTTCAGTGCCAGCGCGGCTCCACCCACCAGCCGTGCGGCACGCCGTAGGCCTCCGAGCCCACGGTCTCGTGGCTGCGCAGGCCGTGGCGGGCCTCGTAGGTCAGTTTGGCCTCGAGGCGACCGCGAAGCTCCTCGAAGCGCGGCCGCCAGTAGCTCTCGTCGCCGGGCGGCAGGTCGGCCAGCTCGCGGCTGGCGACCACCGCCGTGGCGGCAGCCGCACTGGGCACAGGCTCCTTCCACCACTCCGGCTGCGCCACCACAGTGCCGAAGCGCTGTGCCGCCGGCTCCAGGTCGGCTTGGGGGCTCTCGCTGGGGAAGAACGCCCACGAGTCGGCCTGCAGCCGCAGCGAGGTGTTGGGCAGGCCGGCGATGAATTGCTCCAGCGCAGCCAGCGTCTCGGCTGCCGTCTCGCGGGTCTCGCCCGGCTGGTTGAAGGCCAGCCGCACGGTGGTGGGTATGCCCTTGGCATTGGCGTAGGTCATGAGGTCGAGGGCTTGCTCCACGCGCCGCTGGGGTTCGGGCAGCTCGAGGCGAGAGAGAAGGCTCTTGGAGAGTGTCTCCACATCGAGTCGCAAGAGCATGCTGGCGGAGTAGATGCGGTCCAGGTTCTGGCGCGTGAGCGTGTCCGGGCGACCGGCGATGACCAGTGGCACCAAGCGACGGTACGTCTCGGCCAGCTTGTCGAGCACCGCCATGCGCCAGGCGTTGTCGAAGCCGAAAGCCGGGTCGAGCACTTCGATCCGGCGCGGCCTTAGGGCAGCCAGCTCGTCCAGCAGACTCAGGGCTATGTCGGGCGGGTAGGCATGCCAGCCGGCGCCGCCCGGCCGTAGCATGCAGGCGGCGCTGTGGTAAGGGCAGCCGCGGCTCAAGTACACCGGCAAGGTGAGCAGGCCGCCGCCTGCGTACGGATAGGCGGCATAGTCGGGCACGGTCTGGGCCGAGAGCTCCAGCGGCGTGCCCTCCAAGGCGCGACAGCTGAGCACGTCGCGATCGCCTTTGGCGACCGCATGGGCGATCTCGAGCAGCGCCGTCTCGGCGTCGCCCACCAGGAGCCAGTTGAACGGCGACCCCTCGTAGGTGAAGTCATCGGGCCGTGCCGTCAGGTGGTAGCCGCAGACGGCGATGACCGTCTCGGGGTACAGGCGACGGACGCGCTCGGCCACGGCCACGGTGGCGCTGTACTGCAGGCTCGACCAGCAGCTGATGACAACGATGGCCGCCGGCCGTGCGAGCAGCAGCTTCTCGGCCTTTGCCAGGTAGGCCTCCTGCCTGCCGGCCGCCGGGTTGCCGCCGAGCTCCACCTCCAGGTCGAGCACGCCGGCAGCCAGGTCGTGCCGGCGCAGGTAGGTGAGCATGCCGACCAGCTCCGGTTTGACCCGCGGGCCGTCGGCCCAGGTCTCGCCAAACAGCGAACCGGGGAAGAGCAGGAGCACGTCCAGTGGACTCATCGTCGCCTCATTTCGCGAGAGCAGCGGCCGGTACGGACGCTACCCGGGTTATGTTCGGCCGCGCAGGGCGACAAACGTCGCTCCTGAGCGCCAAGAAGATCAGAGATCGAGCGCCGCCGGGTCGCTGCGCAGCAGCGAGAACACCACCATGTCGCGCCGCCGGCCCTTGATCACCATGCTGGAGCGCAGGACGCCCTCGCGCGTGAAGCCGCACGAGACGGCCACAGCCTGCGAGCCCGCATTCTCAACGTCGGTGATGATCGTGAGGCGATGTAGCCCCACGTCGTGAAAGGCCCAGGCGCAGAGCAACTTGACGGCGCGCCGCGCCGCGCCTTGACGGCGGCTGGGCGCGGCCACCCAGTAGCCGATCTCGCCGACCTGGTCGTCCCACTCGATCTCGGTGAGGCCGGCGGAGGCCAGCAGCTCGCCGCCGTTCGCGCTGACGACGGCGAAGTTGGCCTCGGCGCCCTGCGCCCAACACTCCGCCCTGCCGCCCAGCCATTCGCTGGCGTCCGTCTCGCTGTAGGGCGCGGGCACATTCGTCCAGCGTGAGATCTCGGCGTCCTGGCAGGCGGCGGTGACGGCCACGGCGTCGTCCGGGCGCCAAAGGCGCATGCTGACAACGCCGTCGCTGAGCGGCTTTCTGGGCGCGGTGATGGCCGGCATCGGTGGTTTGCTCAGCCCCACACGACGAACTTGATGAGGTCAGCGATGAGAAGCGCGCAGGCGAGCCAGACGACGACCAGGCCCACGCTCGCCGCCACCTGGGCCAGGCTGCCCTGGCGGTGGTCGGCGCGCACCGCGCGCCAGCCCATCCCCTCGGTGAAGAGGCTGTGACGGATAGTGCCCACGATGCCCAAGGTCAGTGCCGGCAGCGCGGCGGCGATGGCGAGCACACCCCAGACAAACGTGAACAGCACATGCAAAGCCTCGGCGAGGACAAGAAGCTCCATCACCAGCGAGGCCACGGCCAGCCCTGCCAGCAGCAGGGCCACACGCACCGGGATGGAGCCGCTTGGACGCACGCGTTCGTTCACGGCGTGCATGCTATCACCCGACAAGGAGAGCTGTCAGTGTGCGGTGCCGCTCACGCAGCACCCCACGTCGGCCCGACTACGCACGCTAGTGTGTGGTGCGGCTGCGCGCCACCACACGTTAGTTCGCCGGCGGCGACTAATGTGAAGTGCCGCTACGCCACACTTCACGTTGACCCGGCTACGCCGGTCAATCGAGGAAATCGCGCAGCCGCTGCGAGTCGCGATAGCTCTTGAGCTTGGCGAGCGTCTTGGCCTCGATCTGACGGATGCGTTCACGAGTCACGCCGAACTTCTGGCCCACTTCTTCGAGAGTGCGCGGATGCTCGCCCTTGAGACCGAAGCGGAGCTCGATGACCTTGCGCTCGCGGTGCGTGAGCGTGCCGAGCACCTGGCTGAGCTCCTCCTTCTGCATGATCTCGCTGACCGCCTCGACCGGCATGGTGGCGTCTTCGTCCTCGATGAAGTCGCCCAGCTGCGAGTCCTCTTCCTCGCCGATAGGCGTCTCCAGCGACACCGGCTCTTGGCTGATCTTGAGGATCTCGCGCACCTTTTGCGGCGTGGTGCCCATCTCGGTG
>PMKX01000158.1 GCA_003158705.1 Actinomycetota bacterium | reverse complement strand
CCGCTCCCACAGACGTGCATCCCTGGAGCGAACTGCAGTCGACGTTGCAGGGTCAGTAAGGTCCATCGAGGGGCTGCGCCGAACTCGGCGTCGGCCGCCGCGGGGACGCGGCTTCGGATGTGAACGAGCGGGGCGCACACGCTNNGCGAGTGCGCCCCGCTCTCATTTCCGGCTGTGCAGCTGGGTGCAGCTCCCGCAGGACGCGCTCAGCGTCGGCGCAGGAGCGCTCTCGGGAGGGCGACGGCGGCGCGCACAAGGTCGCGGCGCGAGCGCGCCAGCGCCTCGGTGAGCGCCGCTTCGGCGCTCGGCCCGTGGAGGGCCGCCCCATGCCCGACCAGCAGGTGCTCAGGGTGGTAAGCCGCTAGCCGACGTGGCGGCCGCAGGCGTAGCCCGATGCTCACGCCGGCGCCCGCGGCGCTGGGCGCAAACGCGCGAGAGGTGCCCAGCGCCTCCGCCACCACCAACGTCCGCCGCGCAGCCCACCACAACGCGACCTCGCGCCACAGGCGCGCGTTGACGAGGGGCACGACCTCGAAGGGCGTGCCAGGAAGTGTGGCAGGGACTCGCAGGTGCGGCACGTCCAGCCGAGCCGCGAGCGCGGCGCAGTCGCGCTTGTGACGGTCGAGGAGCTGCAGCACAGCCACGGGCTCACCGAGCGCTGCGACGCGCTCCATTACCGCCGTATCGTCGACGGGATCGACGAGCCAGACTCGTCCGTTGTCGACGAGCGCGTGTGACGTCCGCATCTGCGGCTCGTCGACCATCCACGTGAGGCCCACGGCGCTCTCGTCCACTGAGGCGATCATCACCGCAGCGCTTCCGCCAGCGACCTTGGCCATGCCTTCTCCTTTCGGGACCCGTCGGGTAGGCGCCATCTACCCGCGTGTCGCATCCGACAACCACTTGCCGCCGCGCCGGTGGTATCCTCCGCGATGTACAGCATCGGGCTCAGGCCCACAGGCATTGGAGGGGTCCCATGTCATCGCCAGTACACAGGCGCGCCCCCCGCGCCACGCCGGCAGCACTCTTCGTCATCCTCGTGGCACTCGCCGTCGTGGCCGTGTGCGCACCGGCGGCCTCTGCGGCCGGCTGGGAGAACAACGGCACCGGTAGCAACGACCAAGAGGTGCAGCATGTGACTGCGGTCGGTGCCACCGAGGCTTGGGCCGAATCCAGTGTGCCGAGCGCCGTACTGCACACGATCGACGGCAGCTACTGGAGCAGTACAGGGACGGCCAACCTGCCCGACGACCTCGAGGCGTCGTCGTTCTTCGACGCCACGCACGGATTGGTCGGCAACAGACTCGGCCAGGTTTCATACACGACCGACGGATCAAGCTGGTCATCGCCGGTCACTCTGCCGCTCATTCCTCCGGCGAACCTCTATCATTACCGCGCCTACGACATCAGCTTTGGCGACGCCCAGACTGCCTGGATCGCCCCGTTCAATCAGAGCGCGCTGCTCAAGACGACGGACGGGGGCGCCACCTGGTCGGACCCCGCCCAGGCTGTTCCCGCCGGTGTCACGCCGAACATGGTCGACGCGCTGTCCGCCACCACGTGCTGGGCGGCCGACGGCACGCACGTGATCTTCACCAGCGACGGCGGTGCCACGTGGACCAAGACCACCACTGACCCGCCGGTGCCCGCCGGCGCGTTCATCGACGGCATCGCCGCCTCCAACGACGACCATCTCTGGGCCGTGGGCGGGGACAACGGGAGTGGGTTCGTGTTGGCGACCAGCGACGGCGGCTCGACCTGGAGCACCCAGCTGGACCTGGGCGTGTGCAAGGGTCGCCTCGAAGCCGTGGACGTGCTGGCCGACCGCACGCACGGCTGGGCCGTCGGCAGTGATGGCCTGGTGATGAAGACTGCGGACGGCGGCTCGACCTGGGTGCCCCAGGTCTCGGGCACCGACGACATCCTCCTCGACGTGTCGTTCTACGATCCCAACAACGGTTGGGCTGTGGGCACGGGAGGCACCATCATCCACACGACCGACGGCGGCGGCGCCGCGGACACGACGCCGCCGGTCACGACCGCAAGTCTGCACGACGGCGCTTGGATGAGTGCTTCGAGCCACACGGTGCAGCTCACGGCCACCGACGTCGGTGTGGGCGTGTGGAAGATCCAGTACAAGGTCGACGCCGCCGCCGACTGGACCGCGAGCTGGTCGCCCGCGACCGTCACCATCCCGACGACCGTTCAAGGGGCCCACACGGTGCTGTACCAGGCCCTCGACAAAGGCGGCAATACCGAGGCCGCGAAGACGCTGCATGTTAACGTCGACACCGTAGCGCCCACGGTCACCGGCGCGAAGAAGATCATGGCCAAGAAGGGCAAGTCGGTGACCGTCAAGTTCCGCATCACCGACAAGGCGCCGTGCGGGGCCACCGGCAGCGCCGAGATCGCGATCTTCAAGGGCAAGTCCTCTGGCTCGGGGCCCGACATGCCGCTCAAGGTCTACCAAGTCAAAAGCGCCAGAGTGAACGTGTCCCAGACGTACAAGTTCAAGTGCACGCTCAAGAAAGGCAAGTACGAGTTGGACATAGCCGGCCGTGACCAGGCCGGCAACTGGTGCGCCAAGTCGGCAGTCGTCAAGCTGACCGTCAAGTAGGAGCCGCGAGCACGGCGGGGTACGACGAGCCGAGTGCAGCGCGGCGGACTCGCGCTCGACGTGCCCCGCCAGCGCGCTAGACGCGCTCGCTCTACTTCGTCAGCGTCTGTTCGATGACGTTCCAGAAGCCGGGGTCCTCGCCGCCGAGCTGCCAGATGGCGAGGCCGCCGATGCCGGGCAGCCTGCTGTGCAGCAGGCTGACCTTGGCGGCGATCGACTGCCGGTCCTCATACCACAGCACGTGCTCCTGGCCCGTGCTGTCCGTGTAGCGCAGCTCGGCCTCGCCTGAGGCGGCGTCGTGGGCGACCGTGTAGTGGTGGGCCGCCACGAGTGCGGCCACGTCGGCCGCCCGCAGGGCGGTGGCCGTGCCGCCGTGCCAGTCGAAACCGTAGAACGGCAGTCCCATGAAGATCTTGCGCGCCGGCACCAGCGTGTTCGCGAACGACAACACAGAACGGGTCCAGGCGAGCGGCGCCTGCGGCCCGGGGGCGCCCCACGGCCCGCTGTCGCTGTAGGTCATGATTTTGAGCTCGTCGACCGCGGCGCCCAGCGCCTTGTAGTCGAACACCTTCTGCGAGTCCCAGGTGCCGGGCTCGGAGGTCTTGGGGAAGACGGCCACCGACAGAAGCCGGTGCCGTGCGTGGAGCGCTGTGGCGAGCTCACCCATGAAGCGGCTGAAGGCGTCGCGCTCGGCCACCGGCACGAGCTCCCAGTCGATGTCGATGCCGTCGTAGCCCTTGCCGACGGCGAGCTGCACGAGCGACTGCACGGCGTGCTGCGTGGCGGTGGGCGACGAAAGGATGTCGCGGGCGATGGCGCCGGTGAACGAGCCGCGGCTGTCGGGCCGGTTGGTGACCGTGGCGAAAACCTGCAGGCCGCGGGAGCGAGCGCGGGCGACCAGGCCCAGGTTCTCGGCGCGGGTGCCGATCGTGCCGTCGGCGCCGACCGTGTACCAGTCGCAGTCGATCTCGTCGAGCGCCCGCGCCTTCAAGGCGCCGTCGAGTGAGGGCGAGGTGCTCGTCAGCCACGCCGTGACGCGCTGGTGCCGGCCGCCGCCCGGGGCACTGAGTCGGCCGGTGAACGGCGGCCCCGAAGCCCCGTGTCGGGTGGCCAAAGCGATGGCTCCCACCACGGCGATGATAAGCGCCGCGACGAGCACGAGGATGAGGAGCGGGCGGCGGCTGGGCGGCCGCTGCCGGCCCAGCCGCCGCCCGCCTAGCGGCTCACTCGCGCGCTGATCGGGCGGCCGCTGCCGGCCCAACCGCCGCCCGCCTAGCGGCTCACTCGCGCGCTGATCGGGCTGCGGCTCACTCGCGCGCTGATCGGGCTGCGGCTCACTCGGGCGCTGATCAGGCTGCGGCTCACTCGCCGCGCGCTGATCGGGCTGCGGCTCACCCGGCGCGCTCCCGGCGGGTGGCTGCTCAGCGGTCGGCGTCAGGTTGCCCCCAGCTCACGCGCCCCGGCTCAGGTCTCCTCGGCAGTCGGCCGCCGCCGCAGAACCACCCACACCACGAGGCCCGCCACCACGACTGCCGCCGCCGCGATGCCGATCCAGAGGCCGGTGTTGCTGCCGGAGCTGGTGGTCGCCTTGGGCTTGAGGTCGATGTACGACTGGTAGTAGCCGGTGGTGAGGAACGCCGGGCCGCGGCCATGGAACATGCGTGTCCAGCCGGTCCAGCGGGAGGTGTTGTAGGCCTCGAGGTACTGCGGGTACGTGAGCACGACCCACGGTGTCTGCTGGTACATGATCTGCTGCATCTTCCAGATGATGTCCTTGCGCGCGTTGCGGTCGAGCGCCGAAGCCTGCTGCGCGTTGAGCTTGTCGTACTCGGCGTTTGACCAGCACGGCTCATTGGTGCTGCCGATCTGTGCGCTCGTCTCCGCGGTGAGCGTCTGGCCAGGGTCGCTGTAGCCCGCCCAGTCCCACACGTACATGTCGAAGTTGGGGATGTACGTGTTGCCGGAGAAGTTGAAGATCTGTGACTCCAGCACGCCCGTGCTGACTACTGAGAGCTTGATCTGCAGGCCGAGCTGCTTGAACCAGCCGGCGATGAGCTTGGTCTCGATCAGCTCCTGTGACGACTCCGTGGTCGTCTCCAGGCGCAGCGTGATGGGCTTGCCCTGGTACTGACGGATGCCTCCGGCGCCACGCGTGTAGCCGGCTTGGTCCAGGAGCTGGTTAGCCTTGGCCAGGTCGAAGGTGTAGGCCTGGTCGGCCGGTGGCTGCCAGTGGAAGTCCGGATCGGTCCAAGTGTCGGGTGGCAGGATCGTCGTGCCTGGCGCCGACATGCTCTGGTAGGCGCTGCGGCACAACGCCTGGCGATCGACGGCGTAGTTCAGGGCGTTGCGGAAGTGCCAGTCCCTCAGCACCGGGTTGCCGAGTGACTTGCCCGAGAAGCAGTTGAAGTTGAGATAGTCCCAGTTGAAGAAGTTGTAGGCGACCGCCTCGATCCCCGCGGTCGACTTGATCGAGTCGAACTGGCCCTGTGAGACGCCCCAGGCGGCGTCGATGGTGCCGGCCCTCAGGTCGGAGGCCATGGTGTCGTCGTTGGTGTAGTGAACGAACAGGATCCGGTCGATGGTCGGCGGTGTGCCCCAGAAGTTCGGGTTGCGCTTCATCTCTACGTAGCCGCCGCGCTTGAATGCGGTCGTGATGAATGGTCCTGTGCCCACGACCGGCGGCTGACTGACGTAGCTCGACTGCGCCGCCTGGGGCGTGACTTTCTCCCACACGTGCTTGGGCAGGATCGGCAGGAAGAGGTACTCCATGTCGGCCTTCGGCCGTGAGCAGTAGATCTGCACCGTCTGCGGGTCGAGAGCCTTGGCACCGGTGATGCCGATGGTCGTGATCGCCATGTTCATCATGTGGTTCTTGACGATGTAGTTGTAGGTGAAGGCGACGTCGTCGGCGGTGAACGGCTGCCCGTCGGACCACTTCACACCCGTCTTGAGATGAATGGTCCATGTCTTGCCGTCGGCCGAGAGACCCCCGTTCTGCACCGTGGGGAACTCTCTGGCCAAGTCGAGCGTGGGCTTGAAGCCGTCGCTGGAGCCGAACAGGAAGCTGTAGTTGAGCGACCAGATCTCGTAGTCGCAGTTCTCCCAGCCGATGAACGGGTTGAGGTTGTCGGGCTCGGTCGCCCAGCCGATGCGCAGCGTGAGCTGTTTGCTGCTGGGCGCCGGCGAGGAGCTGGTGGCGAGGGCCGTCGTCAGGCCTATGGCCAGGCCGACGGCTAACACGGCGACCGTCAAGGCGGGCACGAGAAGACGCTTGGAGCGTGGGCTGAAGCTCATGCGAGGCTCCTTTCGAGGGCCGGGCGCCGGGCGGGCGCGTCGAACCAGGGCAGTGCCGCAGTGAAGGCCGCTGCGGCGCGGAACACGCTGACGTCGTCGTAGGTGCGCCCGACGATCTGCACGCCGAGCGGCACGCCGTCGCGCGAGCGCCCGGCCGGCACCACCAGCACCGGGCAGCGGCTGCACATGTTGAACGGCAACGTCATGCCGTGTCGGTATATCACCTCGGGGTCGTAGTCGTCGATGGTGGCCTTGAGGGCGGGGACGCCGAAGACGGGCGTGATGAGGATGCGATGGCCGGCGAGGATGTCGGCGATGGCGGCGTAGACCTCACTCTCGATCTCCAGCGAGCGGTAGTAGCCCACGTTTGGCCGGGCGGCGTCCTTGGCGAAGGCGATCGCGTACGGCGTCATGAGCTCTTGGTACTCGGGCAGCGATTGCGCGATGAGGCTGCCGAAGATGGTGGCGAAGTGGGCCCGCGCCGCCTCGCGCAGGTCGGCCATGCTCAGATCCAGGCCGACCTCGTCCACCTCGGCGCCGAGCGAGCGGAAGGTCTCGGCGGCGGCGGCGATGTTGGCACGCACCTCGTCGTCGACCTCAAAGCCGCCCATGTCGGCGTTCATGGCGATCTTCCAGCCGGCGATGCCTGCCGAAGGCGGCGGCACGGTGAGCTTGGGCCGCAGCGAAACGATGTCCTCGCGATGCGGCCCGGCCATGACGTTCTCGAGCAGCCGGCAGTCCTCGACGGTGCGCGCCATGGGGCCGTCGTGGCAGTAGTGGTCGAGGTTGAAGGGCGGGGCCTGCGGCACGCGGCCGTAGGGCGGCTTGAAGCCGACGACCCCACAGAACGAGGCGGGGATGCGGATGGAGCCGCCTATGTCGGAGCCGGTCGCCAGCGTGGTCATGCCGGCGGCGAGGGCAGCTCCCGAGCCGCCGGACGAGCCGCCGGGGCTGTAGGTGAGGTTCCAGGGATTGCGCGTGGTTCCCCAGATGCGTGAGTCGGTGATGGCCGCGCAGCAGAACTCCGGCGTGGCCGAGCGCGCGTGGATGATGCCGCCGGCGTCGATGATGCGCTGGATGCAGGCGGCGGTGCGCTCGGCGATGTTGTCTTTGAGGATGAGTGAGCCCTCGGTGCATGGCTGGCCGGCCACCTCGACCTCGTCCTTGACGGCCACCGGCAAGCCTTCGAGGGGCCGCGGCCGGCGGCCGCGGCCGGCGTAGCGGGCCTCGGCCTGCCGTGCTCCCTCCAGCGCCTCGTCGAAGAAGCGAACGGGCAAAGCGTTGACCTCGGTGTCCACGGCCTCGATGCGCTCGATCGTCGCCTGCATGAGCTCCACGGGGGAGAGGTCGCGGGCGCGAAACCGCGCCAGCGCCTCACCTGCCGTCAGATAGTGGAGATCCTTTGCCATGCTGCCCCCGGCCCTCGGCGTGACAAGACGGCTTCAGTCTATATCTTGGACGTTGCCGCGGGCGCCGCGTGCGAATACCCTGAGCAGCATGAGACGACTCACGGCACTGTTCGTGTTCACGCTGCTCATCGGCGTCGCCGTGTACGCCGGCGCGGCGGCGGCGTCTGCTGGCGCCACGCCTGCGCCGCCCGGCGCCGCGACGACGGCTTCGCCACCCGCGGCCCCGGCTTCGCCGGTCGCGTGGACCTTCGCCTTCTACTGCAACTACGACAACGACCTGCTGGCCTGCTGGCCGCAGTTCGCCAAGGCGTTCCTGGCGCGTATGCCGGCGAACCCTCAGGTGCACATCGTGGCCATGGTCGATCGGCCGGGGCACACCGGCACCACGCTCTACGAGCTCGGCGGCGGCAAGGTCACCAAGGTCGCCGCGTTCCCCGAGAAGGACTTCGGCCGCGGCACTACCTTCAAGTGGTTCATCCGCCAGATTCACGCTCGCTACCCGTCTACTCATCTTGGGATCGGCGTGATCGACCACGGCTACGGCTGGCGCTACTTCTCGTGGGACAACCAGTCGCAGGACGACATCACCATGCCCGAGATGCAGAGCGCCATCGCGGGCGCCGGCGTGCCTATCGATGTTCTCTCCTTCGACGCCTGCAACATGGCCGACGTCGCCGTTCTCTATCAGGCTGCGCTCGCACAAGCCGGGTCTCCTCCCGTCAGCCTCGTGAAGTACGTCGTTGCCTCCGAGGAAGAGATCGAGATGGACGGCTTCCCCTACGACGTTGACCTCACGCCGCTTGCCAACGACGCGTCGCTGACTCCGCAGGAGGTGGCCGTCGACATGGTCAACGGCTACGCGCGCTACTACCGGGCGCGGCACTGCTTCGGCTACGTCAGTCTGGGGGCCATCGACGTGGCCAAGGTGGGCGCCGCGAAAGCCGATCTCCAGGCCTGGGTCGCCCGCCTAAGGCTCGACCTGCCCGTCTTCAAGGCGCGCTACGATGCCGACCTGGCGGCCTGCATCTACGCCTGGGATTCGTGGCAGGTCGACCTGCCCGCCATCTGCGACAAGCTGGCCGCCGATCCGTTGATCGCGGACCCCACGCTCAAGGC